>CAYJGA010000477.1:0-1516 GCA_964369255.1 uncultured Desulfovibrionaceae bacterium | reverse complement strand
AAGAAAAAACCACACACCGGCATTTAAGGCCAAGGTAGCCTTGGCGGCCTTGATGAGCAACAGAACGCAGCTTATCAATCAAGCTCGCGGCATATTGTCTGAGTTTGGTATAATTGCCCCACAGGGTGTAGAGCAAGCAAAATTACTACTTGTCAACATAAGCTCCTCGTATGATACTGAATATCCCATGGAGCTTTCTGAGTTGGCATCAATGTTATATTCTGTGTCTGAGAGTTGTAAACGTCTATTTTATCAGCTGAAACATCAATACCCAGAAAATGACGTGGAGCAAGACCGCGGCATTGTTACTTAAAAATCAGTTCGACGCTGTCGTCAAATAGCTGTTTTTTCTGTTATAGTAGGGACAATATACAAATATGTTACAGTAGGAAACATGTTGCTAATCCTAAGAAGATGAAGAAACCCGCACCATCTGTAATGGTGGTTAAAAAGATGCTCGACGCTTGGGCAGGATCGCGTCCAAGCGCTTTGAGGATGAGTGGTATGGAGCCACCGGCGATAGAACCAAGGAGCATATCGCACAGGAGTGCGCCACCCATCACAAGGCCAAGCGTCATATTGCCCGTGAAAAGCCACACAGCAAAACAGGCCACAAGCGCCATAACAGAACCTGTTACAAAGCCAATTTTACCTTCTCGCAAAACAGCAAGCCATGAGCGCTTGGCGTCGAAGCGGTCTGTAGCCAATTGGCGGATGATAACAGCTAAAGCCTGTTGGCCCGTGTTTCCTGCTTGGTTTGCTACCATGGGCATGAGAACTGCGAGGACTGCCATGCTGGCAATAGAGCCCTCATACATGTAGACGACAGAAGCCGACAAGGCAGAGTTGAACATATTGACAAGGAGCCATGGCAGACGTTTGCATACAGAGGAAAACCATGGCGTATCAATAGTTTCCTCAGGATCCGCACCAACCATGCCCAGCATATCAGCACTGGCCTCGTCATGAATAATATCTAAAATGTCGTCATATGTGACAACCCCCATAAGATGCCCCTCATAATCTACGACGGGAATGGCCATGAAATTATAATGGGACAGCAAGCTTGCCACTTCGCCCTTTTCCATATCATAGGGAACACTCACAACACTCTGCGTCGACAACGCTTCACCAATACGCATGCCGGGACGGGAAAGCATAAGATCACGCAAAGAAAGCACGCCTACAAGCACATGGCTGCTGTCGACCACATAGGCATAGTAGGGGGTTTCCATGTCTTCCATTTCATGGCGTATTTGTACGATGGCGTCATCCACAGAAATATGTTCGTCCACAAGGATGATTTCGGTGTTCATGACACCTGCGGCGGAGTCTGGGTCAAAGGTAAGGAGGTTGCGTAGCTCTTCAGAGTCTTCCTTACCGAGCATATTCAACAGCACGTCACGGTGATCTGCTTCAAGCTCATCGAGAACATCGGCGGCGTCATCAGGTGACATTTCTGCAATAATGAGTGCGGCAGTGTCGGGGTCAAGATTTTCAAGAACGTCCACTGCCA
>CAYJGA010000476.1:0-1526 GCA_964369255.1 uncultured Desulfovibrionaceae bacterium | reverse complement strand
CTCATATAAATGAAGAGCAACGCGTCCATAAAGATAGGTTTTTTGCATCATAGAGCGGAGCTTGTGCAAAGCTCTCTCACGACGAAAAACTTATTTTTTCTTTTGCATTGCTTCAGCAAATGCTTGTCCCATAATACCAAAATCTTGAGAACCGCCAGTCTTGGAAGAGCCAGCCTTGCTGTGCTCCTTCCATGAACGATCACCCTTGTCATAGCGAGAACCGCTTTTCGCAGAACGACCGCCGCGGTCACCCCTGTCTCCCCTATCACCACGCTCGGCTCTGTCGCCGCGCTCAGGTCTTTCGGAGCGCTCCGTTTCGCTCAAAGGTGCAGTGCCCTCGGGAGCAAGGCTGATACGACGCTTCGCCGTATCCACCGATTGCACCATGAGCTGCACATCCTGACCCACATTCAAGTTGGAAAATTCCGACGGATTGGGCGCATTCTTGATGACAGCGTGCGCCAACAAACCGGTGACGCCGGGAGCAAGGTTGACAAAGTATCCAAAGGAAGCGTGGCTTTCCACAGTACCTGTCACAAGGCTACCCACAACAAATTGTGTACTCACTTGTGCCCATGGGTCGCCTTCTGCGTCACGCATGGACAACGAAAGACGACGACGCTCAAAGGAGATGTCCTTGATTTTTACAGACACTTCATCGGCAACAGCCACAAAATCTTCCGGCTTGTGTACGCGCTTTGTCCACGACATTTCAGAAATATGTACAAGGCCATCCACTCCGGGCAACACTTCGACGAAAGCGCCAAAAGGTGTTAAGCGAACAACGCGGCCTGTGACGACATCACCGGCGCTCAGGCGGTTTTCCACGTCTGCCCATGGGTCACCTTCCGCCTGCTTGCGGGAAAGAGAAATACGCACGCCGCCCTTGGGCGCAGGAGCTATGGAAAGAACCTTGGCGCGGATGACATCGCCGGGATTTACGGCTTCATCAGCATTTTGGACGCGCGACCATGCAAGCTCAGAAATATGAATCATACCTTCAACGCCGGGCGCAACGTCTGGCGCCACTTCCATGAATGCGCCAAAGGTGGCAAGGCGGGTGATCCGTCCTTCCACAGTGTCGCCTTCTTTGAGCGTTTCAAGCAGCTTTTCAACGGATTCTTGACGTTGAATATCAAGAAGCGCACGGCGTGACACGACAATATTACGCCCATTACTTTCAATGCGCGTAATAAGGAATGCAAATGTGCTCCCCACAAGGCTTTCGGGGTCGCTGGTCATTTCCATTTGGCTGCCGGGGCAGAAAGCACGCTTGCCAAGCACTTCTACGGAATAACCACCCTTGATGGTTCCGGTCACCTTACCATCCACAGGGATGCCCGCGTCACGCGCTTCTTCAAGCGCCGCAACACCGCTGCCGCTCATGGAGCGCGAAAGACGGATTTCTTGTGCTGTGACTGCCACAACCCACGCTTCGACAGTGTCGCCAACGCCAACTTTGAGTTCGCCGTCAGCCTCAAGGATGTCCTTGCGTTCCATAACACCATCAACCTTCACGCCCACGT
>CAYJGA010000475.1:0-1528 GCA_964369255.1 uncultured Desulfovibrionaceae bacterium | reverse complement strand
AAAAGTTTTCCCCCAAGAAAAAAGTTTTCCCCAAACCCCTTTCAAAAAAACAAATTAGAATGCCCTGCGGCTCGGAATGGCGGGCAGCGAAAAAATGGGAAGAGGAGGAACGCAAAAAATTTCGCACCATACCGGATTACAATCCTCAACACGAAAAAGAGCTTCAGCAAAAAGAAGAAAAGAGGCTGCACGAGTTACAGACCCGCACGGCCTTAGAAAAGCTTTTCGCATGGGGCGACAATTATCTAGAACATGCGCAACGGAGTGTTAGTCAAAAAACATATCGAGAAAAACAAGCTGTGATGAGAGATTTTTTTGTTTTTTGCAGTTCGCAGGAGATACATTCGCTTGAAAGTGTTTCCGCCGGAAAGTGTTACACCTTTCTCTCATCTATCAATGATACTCGCGGTGGCAACACAGCGAATATGTATCGTAGAAATATGCTTGCGGCATGGAAATGGGGTATGGATTTTATAGACGATTTTCCACAAGTTCGTCCTCCATTTCAAAGGGTCAGAGTGTTTTCGGTTGTAAAGCGAGATAAATATGTTCCGCCGGAAGAAGATATTATTAAGGTTTTGAACGTTGCCGAAGGGCAGGATTTTGTTTTGCTCTTATTTCTCTATTTCACAGGTGCGCGTAAGGGCGAGGCTTTTCGCCTTGTCTGGCAAGACGTTGACCTTGAAAATGGCACCATACGTTTAAAAGACCAAAACATTGGCAGAGGTCGAAGTCGGGTGCGCTGGCTCAGTTTGCATCCTGAACTTATCAAGGCACTACGATGGTGGCGAGATGCTCGCCCTTGTGTCGTGGACAATGTGTTCATGCAAATACAATCTCAAGATTGTATGGGAACACCGTATTTGAAGCGTAGCAAGTTTATGAATCGGCTGTGTAATAAAGCGGGTGTAGAGCCTTTTAGCTTTCATGCCATTCGACACAAATCTGCGGCGATTGCTTTCACACAATCAGGACTGAATGCCGCGCAGACGCTGATGGGACATAGCCGGGCATCAACAACAGATATTTATACCAAGAGTGCGGGACTGTATGCAGACCAAAGTCCGATACTTACCGCTCTCGGCAATAGTGGCACAGGTCAGGCTGTGGGAGGCCTTTTAACAGCTAAAATCGTTGACGAATAGGGCTGAAAAAAATTGTAACCCGACTTTTGTAACCCAAGAAAAGTCGGGGCTAAAAAACAGTGTGTAACATATTGAAATTGCAATTATTTGAAAAGAAGACAACCGAAATGGTTATCTTCTTTTCAAAAAAGGTCTTTCCCCCCACAAAAAACAATAAATCAGTGTTTCCCTAGGTAATAGTGCCTATCACTGTCGCGCTTGGTGTCTGTAAAAAGACATGCACGGCGCTCGGAGTGCTGTATGAGATGGAATTCACTTACACATTGTTTGCAACGGTGCGCGCGCACTTCACAAAAAATCCTTGCTGCCCTCTTATTATGCAGCGTTTTCCTCAGCCAAACATGGATTGTTCCTGCGCACGCCTTCTTAGGCTTCGGTGACTT
>CAYJGA010000474.1:0-1535 GCA_964369255.1 uncultured Desulfovibrionaceae bacterium | reverse complement strand
ATGGGAAGACCTCGGGCACGCGCGTCCTGTTTCCCAAATGTCGTGGCCTGAGTGGCACGCCGACGCCCTCGTGCAAGACAAGGTGACTGTCGTTGTGCAAATCAACGGGAAGCTGCGCGGCAAGCTGGAAGTGGCACTTGGCACCGATAAAGGCGAGCTCGAGAAGTTGGCACTGGCAGACGAAGCCACCCAAAAGTATACGACAGGCAAAACCGTTCGCAAAGTCATTGTTGTTCCGGATAAGCTTGTGAATATTGTGGTAGCCTAATACCTTGTAAAAGCTCATTGTTTTTTTGAAAGGGGTTTGGGGGAAAGCTTTTTTTGTTTTTTTTGTTTAAGTTTTTTTCTTGGGGGGAAAGTTTTTTTAGGAAAAAAAAGCTTTCCCCCCAAAACCCCCTTCAAAAAAACCATCTGTTTAACTAAACGATCAGCGCTTTCGGATGGGAAGCTTTAAAAAGCATTTGTCGTAAATGCCCAAAATGAATCAGATTTCAACACTACACTTTTAGAGCTTACAACGCACTAAAATCACTCATTTAAATTTACAAAGTCAGCTGATAACAAAATTCATTCACCAGCTTCAAAAAAATCTCTTGCATTTTTTGCCATTGCCATATAAAAGCAGGGGTTCAACGAAACACACATTGACGGCACGCTATTGGGTGCCCGCCGGTAAAGCGTTTTTTTGCAGGCGGGTAAGGAGCCTTCGGGGTCAATGTGGAAGGTATAACCCTTATTTGGAGGAAATTATGGCATACGTCAGCATGAAGCAAATGCTGGAGACAGGCGTCCATTTCGGACACCAAACCCGTCGTTGGAACCCTAAAATGCGCCCATACATCTTTGGTGCGCGTAATGGCGTGCATATCATCGATTTGCAACAGACCATTAAGTTGTTCCGCACGGCCTATGACAAGGTTGTGGATGTTGTGGCAGCAGGTGGCAAGGTGCTCTTCGTCGGCACCAAGCGCCAAGCGCAAGAAGCTGTGGCCACAGAGGCCGCACGCGCAGGCCAATATCATGTGACAAATCGCTGGATGGGTGGCACACTCACAAACTTTGTCACCATCCAAAAAAGCGTCCAACGCCTGAAGAATTTGGAAGCTATGTTCAGCGATGGCAGCATCAGCCGCTATCAAAAGAAAGAGATTTTACAGCTCCAACGCGAAATGGACAAGCTGAACTTGACCCTTGGCGGTATCAAGGACATGGGGCGTTTGCCACAGCTTGCCTTTATCATAGATCCACATCGTGAAGATATTGCCGTAAAAGAATGCCGCAAGCTCGGCATTCCCATCGTGGCTGTCACAGATACAAACTGTGACCCCGATGTTATCGACTTCATCATCCCCGGCAATGACGACGCCATCCGCGCCATCAAGCTCTTCGTGACCGCCTTTGCAGAAGCCTGCATGGAAGGCGAAGCCATGAACAAAGATGGCGATATGGAAAAAGAAATGCAAAAAGCTGCCGAAGCTGCACAAGTAGAAGCCGCACCCGTTGCACAAGCCCCGCAAGCTGCCGCAGAAGTTGCA
>CAYJGA010000473.1:0-1536 GCA_964369255.1 uncultured Desulfovibrionaceae bacterium | reverse complement strand
CTATAAACCTCGACAAGACACTCACTCTGCTGAATAAGCTTTGTAAGGAATACGGATACCTATGCCACTCTCGTCCCACGTATAGGGAAGCCCTTCTAAATAATCTTTCTTTGCTAAGGCATTCAAAATCATGGTGACGATGGCGCCACCCATAGATTGTGCGTCCTGCAAGACAGTCCCGTGCATACTCCCCTCTTCTATGGCCTCTTTTGCTTTTTGTATAGCGTCAACACCCACGACAGGAATATAGGTGCCCCCTTCTTTATTGTAACCAAAATCGCGCAGTGCTTGAATAGCACCAATGGCCATGTCGTCGTTGTTGGCAATAATAAAATCTATATCATGCTCATAGCTGGTGAGGGCGAGTGTCGTTGCTTTTTTGGCGCAAGCATCGTCCCAGTGACAAATAATCGTGTTGCCTACTTGTTGCATGTTGATACCGAGTGCCCGCGCCTGCTGGACACTTATGCGGGTGCGATAGAGAGCTTCCGGATTATCTAAGCCGCCTTGCAGCATGAGAAAGTGACATGTGTCGTCTTTGTTTCTGTCCAAGGTGGGATTTTTTTTCCAAAATTTTGCAATCATTTCTCCTTGTATTACGCCTGCAAGTGCAGCGTAGGTACCCACATAGCGCGCATGCGCGTATTGCTTCACAAGTTGTAGGTCGGGTTCTTTGTTGAAGAAAATGACAGGAATATTTTTTTCTTGAATAATACTGAGAATTTTTTGACTGACTTTCACGTCCACAAGATTTATGACAACAGCGTCGACATCGCTGTCTAGGTAGTTATGAATTTGTTGCGTTTGGACTGTTTGATCATTGCGCGCGTCAAAAACACTCACATCGGCTGTATTTTGGAAGGCGCCTTCTATGGCATTCACCACAGAGCGGATATAGACATCTTGTAGATTGTAGAGGAAGATGCCAACACGGGGTTTCTTTGAGGCTGCAAAGGCGTGTGTGTGTCCTTGGCATAGGGAGCCGAGACATAGAATGCCGATGCAAAAAAGTATGGTAAGGTATCTATGCAAGGTCATGGCGCACCTCTTCTTGGGATGTTCGTTGTGTCTGCGGGGTACCCCATGTGGAGAGCGCTGTGTAGAGCTCATGCATATCAATGGGTTTTGTGATGTGGTCATTCATGCCAGCCGCAAGGCTTTTTTCCTTATCACCGCTCATGGCATGGGCTGTCATGGCTATGATGGGTATGCTTTGTGCTTGTGGGTGGGTGCTTTGACGGATTTTTTGAGCCGCGCTGATGCCATCCAAAAGTGGCATTTGAATATCCATCAAAATCACATCAAATGTGCCTTGCTCAAATATTGCTACAGCTTCAACACCATTATTGGCAATGGTGACAGAGGCTCCCATCTCCTGCAAAATTGCAAGAGCAATTTCTTGGTTGATTTCATTGTCTTCTGCGAGAAGAATATGCAAATTCGGCAATGTATTTTCCACACTGTCCGGAACAGACATTTCCTCTAAATCCCCTTGCGAGCCTTGTACAGCGCGCATGGTGAAAGAAAAAGTACTGC
>CAYJGA010000472.1:0-1542 GCA_964369255.1 uncultured Desulfovibrionaceae bacterium | reverse complement strand
TTTTATTCGTACTCGTGGGCGCCGTGCTTGTGGGCGGGGTGCAGCGTATCGGTGCTGTGGCCGGTAAGATTGTTCCCTCGATGGCTGTGTTCTACATCATTGCTTCCATGGCTGTTATTATCATCAAAATTGACGTGATCCCCACAGTGTTCATGACCATTATCAACGAAGCGTTCTCGCCTTCCGCTGCCTTTGGTGCCTCCATTTGGATGACCATTCGCTATGGTGTGGCACGCGGTGTATTCTCCAACGAAGCAGGCCTTGGTAGTGCGCCTATCGCTCACGCCACAGCCACTGTGCGTAATCCTGTGAACCAAGCTCTTGTGGCTATGCTCGGTACCTTCATTGATACCATCATCATCTGCTCCATGACAGGCTTTGCTATCCTTGCTTCTGGCATCCTCGACCCCACCAATGGCGTCAACGGCGCAGCCTTGACTTCTGCGGCCTTTAATACTGTCTTAGACGGCGTTCTTCCCGCTGGCTTTGGTGGCTACCTTGTCACTATCGCTTTGTGCCTCTTTGCTTTCACCACCATCCTTGGCTGGTGCGTGTACAGTGAGCGCTGCATGATTTATCTCTTTGGCGATAAGGCTTTGAAGCCCTTCCGCCTCGTGTTTACCCTGGTTGTGCCTCTTGGTGCGGTTGCCAAGCTCGATACAGTGTGGCTTCTGTCTGACACGCTCAACGCATGTATGGCTATTCCCAACTTGGTGGCTATCTTGTTCTTAAGTCCTGTGGTCTTTGCTACGGTGAAGCACTTCCTTGCTGAAGAAAAGCAAGGCAAGGTGTAAACGTTTTCTTATAACATAAAAAAAGGGTGGATTTATTCCACCCTTTTTTTATGTCAGAGACTGACGCCAGCTATATGATATCAAGCCAATTTCTTTTCGCATACAAAATGCGTACTATATAAACGTTCGACTCTATGATTTTATAAAATATCAAGTAATTATCCACAGGAAACTTGCGAATACCAAAATGTGTCAACTCTTGAATGGTGATGAGGGGATACCTTAAAAAAATATAAAAACATCTTCCATGGGTTTAGTATGTCCGCCGACAATATCTTGCATTCCTTTGCTCAATTCTGCATGCAAATCTGCGATACTCACCATACGTTCATACGTGGCAAGACTCATGACAACGAGATTATCAATTCCGTTTTCGGTTAAAAAAACAGGTGTATTATTTTTTTTGCAGTATTCAGAGATTTCGGTGTATTTGTTGCGCAAATCAGAACTAGGCCGTATCATAATTTTAGGTGTCATAAGCATATCTCCTTAAATATGCCAATATCGTATCAGTGTAAGAATAATTGTCAAGGACAAAAAAATCCCATAAGATAACATGTACCTTATGGGATATTCTCTTGCAAAACAAGAATGGTGGGCAGTGAGGTGTCCGAACGCTCAAGCTAAACATGTGTTATAGATTGATTTTTTCAAGTCACAATCATTGCTTTACTAGAAAAGTACCACTTGAAGGTATCCCCTCACGGGGTAACGGCGCCTTCCGTAAGCCAATCAGTGGCTTGCGCTA
>CAYJGA010000471.1:0-1552 GCA_964369255.1 uncultured Desulfovibrionaceae bacterium | reverse complement strand
TGCTCAATCCTGCCCTCGCCGCGCTTCAGGACATATTGCCTCCGGACGCCTACGCGCAAAGCCTCAACTGCACTCCCCTGCCCTATATCCGCTGGAGTACATTGCCTCACAAAGAAGCCCATCGCGCGTGGAGCGCACTGTTTGCCGCAAACATAGAGCAGCACAAGAGGCTTCCACATCCAGAAGAACTTGAGGACGAAGACCTGCCAGCTTTGTACACTCACGAAGAACTGCGCGAATACATGGGCAACACATCACCCCCCATATGCACTCTGGCAGAGCTGCACGCCGCGCACAAAGCCAACGACAGTACGACCTATACAGCGACGCCGCCCCAAAACGTCGCCACACGCGCTCTGCAAACACTTGTGGAGCACGACATCATCGACGGCGTAGAAATGCGCCACGAAGCCTCCCTCTCCCCCATTGCACTCTTGCGCCCTTGGCGTTTGCGCATGGAAGTGAACTGTGCGCGTCATGCCTTTTCCGTTGACGGGCAAGCCACGACCTATGGTCGCGGCCTGTCCTTAGCCGGAACGCGCGCGTCCTATTCCATGGAAATGATTGAGCGTGCATCGGCCTATGTTTCCATGGAAACACGCGGCGACGACGTTTTTGTACAAGGTTTACAACACGAGACAAAGCTTGTGCGCGCGTCCTACGCGCAGTGCCTCGCCCAAAACATGCGCGCACTCGACCCAAATGCGCTGCCCCTCGAAATTCCCTATGACCACAGTGACATCCTTTATTGGATTGAGGCCGAAGAAGCGCACAGCGCCGAAAGCGTTCTTGTGCCTTTTCAATGTATTTTCCTTTTCAGCAATTTAGACGAAAAAGCCCTCTTTTTGTCTGCCGGCTCCACCGGTCTTGCCGCAGGCAGCACCCTCGCCGAAGCGAAAATGGCTGCGCTCACAGAAGTCATCGAACGCGACGCCGAGAGCGTCATGCCCTACGATCGCACGCGCTGCTTTACGCTCTACTCTCGCGACGAGCTCTTGCAAAGCCTTCTCGACGATTATGCCGCCCGCGGCGTGCACATCCATTTTCTCGACTTAACAACAGAGTTTGGCGTCCCTTGCTATCAGGCCTTTGTCATCAGTCGGACAGGGGACATTGTCCGCGCCACAGGCGCCCATCTTTCAGGCGCGCGCGCCGCCATAGCCGCCCTCACAGAAGTGCCTTGGCCATACCCCCACAGCCCTGCCACAGGTTCCCCCATCCGCGGCCTGCCTCACAAATGTCTAGAAGACCTCCCCGACTATACACTCAACTCACCGGAAAGCAATGTCGCCCTCCTCGAGGACATGCTTATCAAGCACGGGCGCACGCCGCTCTACGTGAATATGACGCAAGAAGACTTTGACCTGCCTGTCGTGCGCGCCATCGTCCCCGGCCTTGAGCTTTCCCCCGAGCTTGGCACTTTCTCGCGCATAAGCAAACGACTTTATGCTAATTATCTAAGCATGTTCACGGCGTTCTAATTCTGTTTTTTAATTTTTTTAAGGTTTTTTCTTGGGGGGAAACTTTTTTTAGAAAAAAAAGCTTTCCCCCC
>CAYJGA010000470.1:0-1564 GCA_964369255.1 uncultured Desulfovibrionaceae bacterium | reverse complement strand
CTCTGTGCCGACGGGTGGACATGGGCCTGTGTAAAATCGCGTGAGTGCTCCCTCGGGGATGATGACTTCGTCCCCGTCGGCTGACCACGTTCCGCCACCGTGCATACGGCTTGGATCAGTCATATCTTCAAGGGTCACATCAAACAGAGCAGTGCCCGCTGGCGCATTGACGACTTCTATTTCAGGCGAGATGCGCGAGCAACGATGCATGGCGCCCACATCTACAGAAATGTCCATGGCACTGCCATCGGCGTATTCGTGGGAGGCACATCCAGACACACAAAATACAAGAAGTGGAAAAAGACGCAAAAGAACCTTCATGTTATCCTCCATAGGCAAGAATTGACCTCTTTCCTTTATACATATGTTTCCACTCATTGGCAACTACATTCATGTCTCCTTTGCTGCTTTATTTTTTGCGTTCCCCAAAATGCCCCATAAAATGCTATGCTTTTTTCATCAAAAGAGCTATCTTCCCTGCATGACAGAGAAGAAAGTAAAAAAACGCGCTGATTGCCTCGTGCACGAGCAAGGTCTTGCTGAAAGTCGCGAACAGGCAAAGCGCTTGATAATGGCTGGGCAGGTCTTTCTTGACAGTACTCCCTTGGTGACTGACCATGAGGCGGCTGATGGCGCAGTGTTCGCGCGCGAGGCACGCGTTCGTGTGGACAAGGCAGGTCATTTGTATGCAACGAATACAGTTTTTTGTATTGCTGCAAGGGAGCGCTTTGCGAGTCGGGGCGCATATAAACTTCTAACAGGTTTGGAATATTTTTCAAGGGATGTGCTAGATGTTGCAGGCCTTGTGTGCCTTGATGCCGGAGCCTCCACGGGTGGCTTCACCGATTGCCTTTTGCAACACGGCGCCGCAAGGGTCTATGCAGTGGACGTAGGGCATGGGCAATTGCACGAGAAGTTGCGCAATGACCCTCGTGTCATTAACTTGGAAAAAACAAATATACGCACAGCCCCTCCCGAGCTTATTCCTGAACAAGTACATCTCGTTGTGGCAGACGTATCTTTTATTTCGTTGACACTTATATTGCCCGCCTGCATGCAATGGCTTACCCCTGGAGGCAGTATGCTTGTGCTTATCAAGCCACAATTTGAAGTGGGGCCGGAGCATAATCATAAGGGCGTTGTGCGCAGTGAGGAAGCACGGCAAGCGGCTATTGAAAAAGTGACGAACTTTTGTATTGATGAATTGTCTTTGCACTTCCATGGCCTTGTGCCATCCACCATACGTGGACCCAAGGGCAACCAAGAATACATCGCTCTTTTCAAAAGAGTGTAGTACGGGCTTGACTTTGCTCAAGATGTGTGGCTCACAGTTTGTCAAAAAATGCCTTAATTACAGACGAGTATATCATATGTTTCTGGGTGAGGCTAAAAAAGATTTTGCTCTCAACTCGAATGTACGAAATGCAGAGAGAAAAAAATTAAAAAAACAAAATTATCTGTTGACAGGCATGAAGCTTTCCCATATACACACATGACGCGAAACGAATTACGCGGAGAGATGTCCGAGTTGGCCGAAGGAGCTCGCCTGCTAAGCGAGTATACG
>CAYJGA010000469.1:0-1579 GCA_964369255.1 uncultured Desulfovibrionaceae bacterium | reverse complement strand
CCCCCAAGAAGAAAAAAAGTTTTCCCCCCCCCGAAAAAAGTCCTCACCTACTTCCGCACAAGTGCGTCGACGGCCGGCACTTTGACCACTTGGGAGAGACTGGCAACGACAGAAGCGACATCCGCGATATTTTGCGGCACAATCATGGTGGTACCTGCTTTGGCGATATGCCCGTATTGCTGAATCCACGACTCCGCGATGCGCAGGTTGGCAGCCACAAGGCCGCCATCTGTATTCACTTCTTGTGAGACGAGGCGTATGCCTTCTGCTGTGGCCTTTGCCACCACTTCAATGAGGGCGGCCTCACCTTCTGCTTGGTTTTTCAGCGCTTGCATCTTACCTTCAGACTCTGCAATGAGCGCGGCGCGTTCGCCTTCTGCCTTGTTGATTTGTGCTTGACGCTGGCCTTCGGAATCAGCGATAACAGCTCTTTTTTCCCGTTCAGCACGCATTTGCTTTTCCATGGCCTGCATGACGCTTTCCGGCGGTGCAATGTCACGAATTTCGTAACGCAACACTTTGACGCCCCATGGCACTGTAGCCTCGTTCAACGCAGAAACGACTTCTTGATTGATGGTGTCGCGCTCTTCAAAGGTGCGGTCGAGTTCGAGCTTACCAATGGACGATCGCAAGGCCGTTTGTGCCAGTTGCGTGGCGCCCACAAGGAAATTGTCAATACCATAGGCGGATTTTTCCGGCTCCACCACTTGCAAGTAAATGATGGCGTCAATATAAACAGAGACATTGTCGCGTGTGATGCATGTTTGTTGTGGCACATCGAGCACCATCTCTTTAAGAGAGCGTCTGTAGGCGACAACATCCAAGAACGGAATGAGCACATGAAATCCTGCATAGAGCACTGTGCGGAATTTGCCGAGGCGCTCAACCACAAAGGCCTCTTGGTTTGGGACAATACGAGCGGTTTTATATAGAGTGATGACAACAAGCCCCACAAAGAGCAGTAAAACAATGGTGGACGTACTCATATCAGGCATACAATCTCCTTTTTTTAGAGGTGAACAGTGCGAAATCCGCCGATTTTCTATTTCTGTTATTCTGCTTGCGGGCGTACCACAAGCAAGAGTTTGTCTTGGCTGTCTTGGCTTTCAATCACAGCCAAAGACTCCTGAGCGAGCGTCACCGAAGATGTGGCGCGCCAATAGCTGCCCCCTACGGACACCTCGCCCTCTTGATGTGGAGCAATGGCCTTTGTGACACGAACGGTTTTGCCAAGGTATTCAAAATTTTGTGTGACAGGGTTTTTCTGCTGACCGGACTGAAAACCCTGAAAGATGTTCTTCATCTTGGAACGGAGGAGGAACAAGGAGAGCAGGGTGAGCGCCACAAAGGTGATAAGTTCCTGCGTTGTTCCCGGGTACAGATGCGCCACCACGGCGGCGCCCCATGCGCCGATACCAAAAAACATGAGAATAAATGTCGGAGTGAAAAGCTCCAAGAGAATAAGGACAGTACCTATTGTAAACCATAAAAGCATACTATACTCCCGTCGTACTTCTGTCGATAACAGGCCGTTGAAAAAAGGCAATCTGCATCGTCAGCGCCAAAAAAGCAAACAGCG
>CAYJGA010000468.1:0-1583 GCA_964369255.1 uncultured Desulfovibrionaceae bacterium | reverse complement strand
AACCGGTTATGAGCCGGGGGCTCTACCAAGCTGAGCTATAGGCCCATCAGGAAAGAAATGAGTACAGTGGGTGAGTTCTTTTGTCAAGGCTTTTTTTTTGAAAAATTTCCCCAAGAAAAAACTTAAAAACAAAAAAACAAAGTGGAATGCCATGACGCCAGTGTCTAGGTTCTATAGTCTGCGTTGCAGCTTACATAGTCATGCGATAAGTCCGACGCAAGGAGGGTGTAGCGCCCTTCTCCGTCGCCCATCTCAATGAGGATGTGAACATCGCGCTCTTTGAGTGGTTCTTCGAGGAGTGCGTCGTGGTCTGTGTCTGTGGGCGTTCCGTTGACAAAGAGCTCCACGCCGCACAGGGAGATGCGCACGTCGTCAGCGTTCATAGTAACGCCGCTGCGACCAACTGCGCCGACGATGCGTCCCCAGTTGGCGTCGCGCCCATACATGGCTGTTTTCACAAGCTGTGAATGTCCGACGGTGCGCGCCACGCTTTCGGCGTCGGTGTCCGATTGTGCGCCGCATACTTCTATATGCATGACCTTTGTGGCGCCTTCGCCGTCCTGCACGAGCATGTAGGCAAGCTTGCCGAGCATATCTTGCATTACGCTGTCGAGGAGTGCCATGTCGCCCTCGTTCTCTGCGTCAAGGTGGACTTCGGACGCGCCATTGGCAAGGCCAAGCACCGTGTCATTCGTCGAAGTGTCCCCATCCACACTCACGCGGTTGAATGTCTTCTCCACCGCACGCACAAAGAGCTTTTGCCAAACATCGGCGTCAATGCTCGCATCGCACACAATAATCGCAAGCATAGTGGCCATATTGGGGCAAATCATGCCAGCGCCCTTACACATGGCGGCAAAGCGCACTGTACCGCCGGAAAATGTCACTTCGCGCTGGGTGAACTTGGGGAAGGCGTCCGTGGTCATCATGGCGCGGGTAAAGTGCTCTTCGTTACAATCGGCGCTTTTTAAACTCTCATGCACCCCTTGCACCGCCGCAGGCCATAAATCCATTTTCAAATGGTCACCGATGACCCCTGTGGACAAGGGAAAGATGGCGTCAGCCTCAATACCCAGCGCCTTAGCCATAAGGGTCGTCGTTGTCTTACAATTTTGCAAACCCACAGCGCCTGTGCACGCATTTGCTTGACCTGAGTTCACAAGAATGGCGCGGGCGGGCACATCGCCTTGCAAGACTCGCTGACACTCCAGCACCGGCGCCGCCTTAAAGACATTTGTTGTAAAAACGCCCGCCGACACGCAATCTCTGTCGGAAACGAGGACTGCCACATCATGGCGGCGCGGTTTCCGAAAGCCTGCGTCCGCCGTACCCACAGAAAATCCTTGAGGTAATGCCATATTTCGCTCCTCATACAATGGTAAAACGATAAAAAAGGGAAGGGAGAGCGCGCTCTCCCCTCCCTACAGATTTTATTTCAAAAAGAGACTATTGTCTTGTAAACACTCAAAGTGTAATTTTGAACGCTGACTCGCTTTGCGTATTTATCTCAAATGTTTTTTTGAGTTTCCCATTCGAAAGCGCAGATTGCTTAGCTAAACAGATGGTTTTTTTGAAGGGGGGTT
>CAYJGA010000467.1:0-1591 GCA_964369255.1 uncultured Desulfovibrionaceae bacterium | reverse complement strand
CCATCGAAAAAGACAGCAATAGGTGCGGCTTTGGCTTGTGGTATAATAGCCAGCACCGACATGAACTTGCGGAGCGTATGCCCCAGCTTGCCCACGACCTCAATGGCATTGACGACCCGCACAAGCGACTCCATGCCACAGCCGTGCGCATCGAAGAGCTTTATCGCGCCGGCAAAACAGCGGAAGCCATTGAACATTACAAAAACACCACGCTCCCCATATTAGCAGAAGTGCAGAAGCATTTGAGCGCTCTTAACAGGCTGGTATCGGCGGATATTGACGTCTCAGCGCGCACGGTTGCGAAGGAAGCAGACTTTGCGCAACTCCTCCTTGTAGGCATCTGCATCGCGATTTTTCTTTTTATTATCCTGTTTTCATTTGGCTTTTTCAGGGGTGTGCTGCGCCCGATTTCCCAAATCACCGAATTTGCAGAAGCATACTTTGAGGGGAAAAAGACCAAGCTTGTTATCACACGCCCTGAACGCACGGACGAGCTTGGCATTCTTGCACGAGCACTCTGCCAGCTTGTACAACACCTTAACACCGAACTTGCCTTCTCACGAGGCGTTCTCCAAGGCATCACCGTTCCTTATTTCGTCATAGGACCCGACGCAAAAATTTTGCGCACAAACCAACGCATGATGGACTTTCTTGGCATTACAAGCGCGCCGGAAGCGCTCGTAGGTGAAGACCCTTATAATATCCTTTCAAGTGACCGTTCTCAAGAGCCGCTGGCTGTGCGCGCTTTGCGCGAGAAACGCCCCATCCAAGGTGAGCTTTCCTTTACCAATCGGAAAAATGTCTCTGTGCGCGTGCTCGCGTCTGCATCGCCCTTCTACGACGACAACGGCGAAAACCTTGGGGTCATGGCGCTGTGGGCAGATATATCCGATATGGTGGACAAGGAACAGCTCGAAAAAAACAGCATTCGCATGCTTGAGGTGGCGAAATCTGCCCAAAGCGTCTCCCATGTGCTCTCTTCTGCCAGCGAAGACCTCGCCGCGCGCGTGGATACGTCCAGCAAGGGGGCGCATGAGCAATATAATTACATGGACGATGCCAGCGCCAGCATGATCGAAATGAACAATACTGTCATCCATGTCGCAGAAAACGCATCCAGCGCCGCCATCACCGCCAGTGAGGCCATGAGTCGCGCTCAAGAAGGCGCAGAAGTGGTGCGCACCATGGTGGACAGCTTCCACCATGTGGACGGCTACACCGCAAAGGTCAAGGACGGGATGGACAGCCTCCATACGCAAACGGAGGGCATCGGCGCCATCCTCAATGTCATCAACGACATAGCCGACCAAACAAACCTTCTTGCCCTCAACGCTGCCATCGAAGCCGCACGCGCAGGCGAGGCCGGTCGCGGTTTTGCAGTTGTGGCGGACGAAGTGCGCAAACTGGCTGAAAAGACCATGCTTGCCACCAATGAAGTGAGTAGTGTCATCACCGGCATCCAAGGTGGCACGCGTCAAAGTATGCACGACGTCGCTCAAGTGGTGGATGCTGTGGCAAAGGGCACACAAATGGCTGTTGTCGCAGGTGAAACACTCGCCGACATCGTCGGCATTGCGGAAAAAACCGCCGG
>CAYJGA010000466.1:0-1619 GCA_964369255.1 uncultured Desulfovibrionaceae bacterium | reverse complement strand
ATTGCTACTCGCTCATCCGCGATTATTACCGCTTGCATCACAATCTCACCATCAAAGACTATCCGCGAGAATGGGAGTGGTGGGTCAAGTCTGACGACGACCTCTACAGCACATTTTTTAAGGACGCAGGCTTTGTGGAAGTGCCCCTTGCGGACATCCAAAAAGGTGACGGTATCCTCATGCCCCTCGGTTTTGCCGCCATCCGTCACAATGTCGTCAGTCACGGCGCCATCTACCTCGGCGACGAGATGCTCTTGCATCACAAGAGCGGCGACGCGGCCTATGACCCCACGCGCCTCTCGTGTGTGGAGAATATGCACAGGTACAGGAAATACTTTCGACATGTGCTGCGGCACGAATCCTTGATGTAGGCGGTGGAAGATGCGCGTCAAACACAGAATATGCTTACACGGACACTTGCAAAAGTACGGCGACTTTTTCGATTTTGCCGTGCCCTCTCCGCTCATGCTCGTGCGCTTTCTCATTTCGCAAGTAAAAGGTTTTGCGGAAGACTTGGCGCAAGGACATTACAAAGTCGTGCTTGGTGACGTGGAGCAGGATGATTACATGCCCCTCGATGTATTGCACATGCATTTGTCGCAAAAGCGCTCGCAAACCATCCACTAGATACCCGTGCTTGAGGGCATGGGCGGCGGCGGTGGTGGCGGCGGTGTGGGTAAAATTATCATAGGCGCCGTGCTCATGGTGGCAGCCATTGTGGCCACTGTGTGGACGGGCGGCGCGGCAAGTCCACTTGTGGGCGGTGTGGCGTCGTCATTTTGGGGGGCAGGCATCGGGGCGACCCTCGCATCCACGGCTTTTATGGTGGGCTTTTCCATCGCACTCACAGGTGTGGCCATGATTATGCAACCCTCCCTTGATGCCAATGTGGGCGCCTCAGCGGAACGCCCTGAGAATAAACAATCCTTCTTTTTGTCGGCGCCCATCAACATGGTGGAGCAAGGGGGCGCGCTGCCCGTATGCTTTGGAGAGTTTACGTGCGGCTCCGTCACCATCAACGCTAATATGCAAGTCTATGATTTGATATAAAACAGAGGAAGCGAGTATGTCTTTAATCCAGTTACCCAACAATTTACACGGACAAGGCGGCGGTGGTGGCGGCTGTTTTCCGGAGCACGTCCTTATAGGTACGCCATCAGGCGACGTTCCGGCATCGTCCCTTTCTGTGGGTGACGTGGTGGAGTGCTTCGACGGGAAAGGCGGCATCCGTCACCGACGCATAACACGCGTCTTTGAGCACGATGATGAGGACGTGTACGCCTACATCCTGTGGGGCGGCATGGAGCTTCCCCTCACGCCTAACCACTGGGTGCTGAACCAGTACAAAGCCTTTGCCGCCATTGACACGCTGGAGCATGTGCAAGACTGCTGTGTCGACAGGCGCGGGCACTTGCGCCCCGTCATGGACAGGCAGTTTCTTGGAAAAATGCGCGTTATCAATTTCCACGTGGAAGAGTTCGGCACGCTCATCATCAACGGCGTGTGCGTGCACAATGGCGGCATCGACCTTGCCTTACGTGGGCGTGGCGGTGGTGGTGGCGGCGGTAAGGGCGGCGGTGGTGGTGGCAGTGGCCCCACATTTAACGAACACCCCGACA
>CAYJGA010000465.1:0-1626 GCA_964369255.1 uncultured Desulfovibrionaceae bacterium | reverse complement strand
AATTTATTTAGAAACAGCCCCTAGTGTTGTGTAAGTAATTTTTCCAAATTTACTTTTACATTTGAATATATAGAACCTATCTTTGCACATTGTATACGTAAACCTTGACTATTGCTTTATGAGAACGTATACTGCTAGGCAAACGCTTGGAGGTCGTCATGTTTGGTATTGGAACACAGGAAATTTTAGTTTTATTAGTGGTGGCATTAGTCATATTTGGGGCGAACAAATTGCCAGAAATTGGCAATGGCCTCGGACGCGCCATCCGCAACTTCAAACGTGCCTCCTCCGAACCAGCAGAGGTAGACATAACCCCAAAAGATGCCAAGTCAGGTGACGAAAACCCCAAGGCATAATATTGTTTTTTATGTATCACATGTGGCACTTGCCTCAATCAATACTTCCACAAAAGCCTTAAAAAAGGAGCACATTTGCTATGATAGCCGAACAAATCTCCATTTTTCTCGAAAACAAAGCAGGACGCATTGCTGACGTTACTCTTGCCTTGAGTAAGGCGAATGTGAGTATTCGCGCTCTTTCGCTGGCAGACACCTCTGATTTTGGCATTTTGAGAATTATCGTGTCCGATCATGAAAAAGCCAAACAAGTCTTAAAAGATGGTGGCTTTACTACAGGACGCACAAATGTTGTGGCTGTGGAAGTAGAAGACAAACCCGGTGGCCTGCATAATGTATTGATGCTCTTGGCAGAGCACAGCATCAATGTGGAATACATGTACGCATATGTCCAAAAAGACACTGAAAATGCCACCATGATTTTCCAGTTCGACAGAATTGATAAGGCCGTCAAAGTCTTAAAAGACAGTTCCGTGCCCATCGTTTCTCCGGAACGCTTGTACGGCTAGTTGAGCGCGTCAATTAGGTACGTTCAGGGAACAGTCAAAGATATGCAAGAGCGTTCCCGCTCATCGTCGGTGCGGGCTTTTCGCGCGTCCGCCTGTATTTCTCTGCAAGGGGAAAAAAGTGCGTGTGCTTCAGCACTTTTTTCCCCCTTGCGTCTCATGCGCGATTGCCTTCTCGTGACAGCGGACAATCGTATTATATGTCTCGAACCTTATACACCCAAGGCAGTCCCTGTCGGCGTCACAGTGCATGACCTTGGCGATGTCATTATCACCCCGCCTGTTATTAACGCCCACACCCACATCCAGCTTTCACACATGGCACAAAAGACGTGTCGCGGACAAGGCTTTGTGCCATGGTTGCAAAGCCTCATTGCCCTACTCTCCCTCCCTTTGGAAGCACATTCCATAGAGCAGACTGTGCAAAGCATGTATGACGCAGGTACAGGACATTTCGCCGACTACACGCATGCAGGCTTGGCACTTGTGGCGCGCGCCGCCGCATCACGAGGTATGAGCGCTACATTCCTTGCTGAATGGTTTGGATTTGCCGATAGATTTACAGATGTTGAGCCACTGCCTCCTCGCAGCCACGCCGCACACGACACATTGAGCACGACACAGCGTAAGCACCTTATCCCTTGCGCTCATGCGCTTTATTCCACCGACGCACACACAGTACAAGGCGTGCACCGCTGGTGCACAGCACACAAAAAAGCGTTTGCACTCCATCTTGCTGAATCTGCGGACGAAACGGAGGCGCT
>CAYJGA010000464.1:0-1657 GCA_964369255.1 uncultured Desulfovibrionaceae bacterium | reverse complement strand
ATTGTGGAACAGCTTGGTGTTTCTGCCAATGAAGTGAAGCCCGGTGCGTCCTTTGTGGAAGACCTTGGTGCGGATTCCTTGGATTTGACAGAACTTATCATGGCTATTGAAGAAGAGTTTGACATCGAAATCGCTGATGACGATGCACAAAATATCTTGAAAGTGCAAGATGCTATCAACTATATTGAAAGCAAACAATAAGTGATGTTTTAAAACGCACGCAGAAAGCTTCGCTTTTTGCGTGCGTCAACAAATATTTTGTTGAAAAAGGCGCTGCCTTACTGCGAGTGCAGAGCAGTGTTTTTGAACTTTTAAATACTGCGTATAGGGGACGAAGGAGCTTGTCCATGATTCGGAAGCGAGTTGTCGTAACAGGACTGTCAGCCATCACGCCGCTTGGCAATGATTTGCAGACCACATGGGATCGCCTTGTGGCAGGCGAATCTGGCATTGATAGCATCACTGCATTTGACGCCAGCGCTTATGACTCGCGTATTGCGGGTGAAGTGCGCGGCCTTGAAGTGGAAAAATATATTCCGCCGAAACAAGCGCGCCGCATGGATCGCTTCACACAATTTGCTGTGATTTCTGGCAAAATGCTCTTGGAACACGGCAATTTTGTCATCGACGATGCCAATGCCGAGCGCGTTGACGTCGTGCTTGGTGTGGGACTTGGCGGCCTTTCTACACTTGAAGCCTTCCACAGCAAGCTTTTGCAAGCAGGCCCCAACAAGATTTCTCCCTTCATGATTCCCATGCTCATTGCCAATATGGGGCCCGGACAAATAGCTATTTTTTCCGGCGCCAAGGGCAATAACTTTGTCGCGACGTCCGCGTGCGCGTCTGCCTTGCATGCCATTGGCAGTGCATGGAGTGAAATGCTCCTCGGGCGCTGTGATGCGGTTATCACCGGCGGTGTAGAAGCCACGGTCACGCCTCTCGGCGTGTCCGGTTTTACTGCGCTTAAAGCGCTCTCCACGCGCAACGACGAACCCACCAAGGCCTCTCGTCCTTTTGACAAAGACCGCAACGGCTTTGTCATCGGCGAAGGTGCGGGGCTTGTGCTTCTGGAACCCCTTGAGAGCGCTCTTGCGCGCAATGCCACCATTTACGCCGAAATCGTGGGCTATGGCACCTCCTGTGATGCCTATCATATGACAGCGCCGGCGGAATCCGGTGAGGGCATGGCGCGCGCCATGAACAACGCTTTGCGCGACGCAGGTCTTGAGCCTACGGCCATCGACCACATCAACGCGCATGGCACATCCACAGCGCTCAACGACGCGTGCGAGACCCGTGCTATCAAAACAGTTTTTGGCGACCACGCCGCAAGTATCCGAATTTCTGCCACAAAATCCATGACAGGCCATCTCTTGGGCGCTGCTGGCGGCATTGAAAGCGTGTTCAGTATCATGGCATTGCATGAGGGTGTCATCCCCGGCACCATCAATCGTGAGACGCCCGATCCGGACTGTGACCTCAACTACATGGTTAATGGTTCCGAGCAGGTTTCCTGTACATATGCCATGTGCAATTCCTTCGGCTTTGGTGGCACCAATGCCAGTTTGATATTTAAGAAGTGGCAAGGCCAATAGGCCATATCAGGCCGTTGAAAAAAGGCAATCTGCATCGTCAGCGCCAAAAAAGCAAACAGCGT
>CAYJGA010000463.1:0-1673 GCA_964369255.1 uncultured Desulfovibrionaceae bacterium | reverse complement strand
CCCAAACCCCCCTTCAAAAAAACCATCTGGATAGCTAAACAATCGGCGCTTTCGGATGGAAAACTCAAAAAAGCATTTGAGGTGAATGCGCAAAGTGAGTCAGATTTCAAAACTACACTTTTAGTGTTCATAAAGCACTGGCGTGCTTTGTGTTTTAAGGACAGTCATGAATACTGTATGCTTAGATAGTATGTCGCAGGGTGCTATCCCATTGGATGAATTGACACGAAGGCACGCGCTGTGCCGTCGCTTTTGTCATGAACAGCACCCCGACGCCGAGGGCATCCTCGTCTTTTCGCCCCTCTCCATTTATTATCTTACAGGCACGCTGACACAGGGTCTTGTGTACATTCCCCTTGATGCTTGTGACACTTCCCCGCACAGCGCACTCCTTTTTGTACGACATGCCCTCGAAAGAGCGCAATGGGAAAGCACCCTTGGTGAGTATGGCGCTGTCCACGCTTTGTCTGCCCAATTCACATGGGACACACTCCCCAACCTGCTGCGCGAACATATCGGCGCGCACCCCCGCGGCATCGCCGCAGAGATGGGCGGCCTCTCATGGGCAGAGGCGCACGCACTGCAACAGGCACTCCCCCATATCACATGGACAGCCGCCGACGCCTGTCTCCTCCAAGCACGCGCGCGCAAGTCGCTGTGGGAGCTACAAAAAATGCGTACAGCAGGCGCAAAGCACCATGAAGCCCTCTGTTGCATCCTTCCTCAGCGCTTCGCCGCCGCACGCCGCGGGCTGCTTCATGAAGGTATGAGCGAGCGCAACATTACACAGCAACACGGGAGTCTGAGCGAGCGCGACATTGCTCGCATATCGTGGGACGTCTTCTTTCAATTGGGACACAGCGGCGTCAACCGCATGGGGAACTTTGGCGAAGAATGCTTCCTAGGACACATAGCCGCAGGGGACAATGGCAATTATCCAAGCCATTTTAACGGCCCCCTCGGCCTCAAGGGTGCGCACCCCGCCACCCCCTACATGGGCAACGCACGCAGTCTGTGGCACGACAAGCACATCCTCGCCACAGACATGGGCTTCGTTTTTGAAGGCTATCACACTGATAAGACACAAGTCTATTTCTCAGGCAAAAGAGCAGATATTCCCGCAGTCGCACAAAAAGCCCACGATGCCTGCATCGAAATTCAGCAACGCGCCGCCGAGCAATTACGCGTGGGCGCCATTCCCGCAGATATTTGGGCAGACGCCCTACAACGCGCCGAAAAGCTTGGCATCAGCGAGGGATTTATGGGGCTTGGCAAGAACAAAGTCCCCTTTCTTGGACATGGCATCGGCCTTGTTATCGACGAATGGCCTGTCATCGCGCCGCGATTTCTCGCCCCCCTTGAAGAAGGTATGACCCTCGCCATTGAGCCAAAGGTGGGCATCGCCGGCATAGGCATGGTGGGCGTGGAAAATACATTTGAAGTGACACACGCAGGCGGCGTCAGCATCACAGGAAACGAATTTAACATCATAGAGGTGGCCTCATGAGCCAGCCAGACGCATCGACAAGAGAACACATGTCCCCAGAGCAAATCCCCTTGAACGAGCTGCTTCTGCGACACGAAAAATGTCGTCGCGCCCTGCAAACAGGTGGGCAGCCAAAGCAGCGGGCAGAACAGGGACGAGAACAGGGACGAGAGCAGGGACGAGAGCA
>CAYJGA010000462.1:0-1675 GCA_964369255.1 uncultured Desulfovibrionaceae bacterium | reverse complement strand
CTTCCGAACATGAGACGGGTCATATGGTGTTTGCGAACTTTAGGTATGAGTTTTAATTGTTTTTTTGAAAGGGGTTTGGGGAAAACTTTTTTTCCCCCAAACCCCCTTTCAAAAAAACCATCTGTTTAGCTACACAATCGGCGCTTTCGAATGGGAAACTCAAAAAAGTACTTGAGGCAAATATGCAAAGGGAGTCAACTTTTAAAAGTATACTTTTAATGTTGACAAAGCACTCGTGCGCTGTCTTTTCTAAAAGTTTATTTTTGTTTTTTCTGAAATTCTGAAAGGCTTGTGGGGGGAAAGCTTTTTCAAAAAAACAAAGCGCATTGCCGTGCGAAACGCGAAACGCGCGCCCTCTCTTGCCTTGCCAATGCTCGTTGACTCTGGTATCATATATGCCAACGCAGTGTATGCGTCAAAGGACAATGTATGGTAGAGTTTATTGATATTTTAAATCAGTTTGACTGGCGTGATGCTCTTGATATTACGCTCATCACATTTTTTCTCTATAAAATCATACAGATGCTCAAAGACACCCGCGCGATGGCGGCCATTATTGGTCTTGGGTTGCTTATTATCGTCTATATGGTTGCGTCTCTGCTTGGCCTGTACGCGATGGTGTGGCTTTTGCGCCACATTGTGGGGTCAATTTTTCTGGTGGTTGTTATCCTTTTTCAAAAAGATATTCGGCGTGCCTTGGGGAATATGGGGACGAAACATTTTTGGAAAAAGACTGCGCTGGATAAAAGCTCCTTAGAGGAATTGGTGTCGGCCTGCGTGGAAATGGCGCGCCTGCATATTGGCGCCATTATTGTGATTGAGCGCTCTATTGCCCTTGGTGACATGATACGCCAAGACGGCGTGCGCGTGGACGCGCGCCTTTCTCATCGCCTCCTCTTCAATATTTTTTATCCCAAAGCGCCCATGCATGACGGCGCTGTCATCATAAGCAAGGGGCGTATCAGCGCTGCGGCCTGCATATTGCCCTTGGCTGTGGTGCAAGGGAAAAATTTTGGCACGCGCCACCGCGCCGCCCTCGGTATCACAGAGGAAACGGACGCCTTATGCATTGTTATTTCAGAGGAACGCGGCGAAATTGTACTGGCAGAGCGAGGCGCGCTCACAAAGCCCCTTTCTGCCGCACGCCTGACGGAGGAACTGAGCAATGCGCTATAATGTCCTTGGAATGAATATCCCTGTCTTGCTCTTGTCCTTTGTGTGCGCGGTCTTGGTGTGGTATACATTTACAGTGCGCGAACGGGTGGACATTCAAATCGAGCTGCGGGTGGATTATAAAAATATTCCGCCACACCTCATTGTGACTGATGGGCTTTTACGTAAAATAAGCGTGCGCGTGCGCGGCCCGGAAGCCCTGTTACAAAATATGCCTTCAAGCGCCCTTGTACATGTGGTAGACCTTGCCGCAATCCATAAGGGCAAGAATACTATTCCCTTTACGACGCCTGAATGGGTCGGCGCACTGCGCGCCTTTGACGTGCAAGAAATCGTCCCCCCGCGCCTTGTTATTATCGCAGACGACCTGCAAGAACACAATATGAATGTGGTCGTAAAAACCATGTCGCCCTTCCATAGCTCCACCATCAAGTTAAAAGATATGGAGGCTGTGCCTAACAATGTGCTCGTGCGTGGCGCGGCCGACGTCTTGAAACAAATG
>CAYJGA010000461.1:0-1686 GCA_964369255.1 uncultured Desulfovibrionaceae bacterium | reverse complement strand
ACAAAGCAGCTCTATCGTATGGCAGACATTCCCACCGCAGAGTGGGAATCTCTGCCCGCCATGCCGCCGCAAGAATGGTCGCCGCGACTCCCCTATCCGCTCTTTGTAAAAAGCAATACGGGCGGCTCTTCTCTGCTGCTCTTTTGCGTACACGACAGAGCCGAGCTTGAGACGGCTTTGCAACAGATTTTCGACGCAGGGCATGAGGCCATACTGGAACCAAGCATCGAAGGCGAAGACGCCACCTGCGGCGTCCTCGGCGCTGAGGCTTTGCCACCCATCTTAATTCGCCCCTTAGCGGGAGATTTTTTTGATTATGCCAGCAAGTACGAGCAAGGCGGCGCGGAAGAATTGTGCCCCGCCCCCTTGCCCAATGCCCTCAATGCCCGCATGCAAGAGCTTGCTCTCAAAGCGCACGACGTACTTGGATTGCGCGGATACAGCCGCACAGACTTTCGCATAACCCCCTCCGGCGATATTTTTACATTGGAGACGAATACCTTGCCCGGCATGACAGCCACAAGCCTTGTGCCTCAAGCGGCGCATGTCGCAGGCTATGATTTTGCAGAACTTTTAGAAAAGCTCATAGCTTTAGGTCTCGCTGCCACAAAGAAAAACTCAATATAATGAGTTTTTTACACTGAATTACTGTGCACCGAATCGGCTTTTCAAGCATCTTGCCCTTTGTGGGACTTTTTGCTAAATCTCCCTTTTACGATTTGAATGGTACAATACAATACGAGAAATTTTTTACATAGAGAGAGCATCATGACACAAAATACATCTTCCCCCGTTGCAACAAGCCCCAGCGCAGAAGCCATCCCACTAGGCACCGAGCTTCCCGTCGTTGCAGAGCAGCATATTACTGACATTGCGCAAAAAATTAACCTCGCCGACCCGTCCTTAGATGTCACCTATGGCACAAAGACCATGCAAGACATTTCCCGCTTTGCCGATGACCTCCTTGCACGCGTGCGCGCGAAGGACTCCGGTGAAGTGGGCGAAGCACTCACAAGCCTCATGTTGCGCGTGAAGGATGTGGATGTTTCCGAAATAGGCAAGGAGAAAGGACTTCTTGAAAAAATTCCTCTTATCGGTTCGCTCTTTAGCAGCGCACGACACACAGTCGCAAAATTCGACACGCTTGCAGAACAAGTGGGAACCATCAGCAACAAGCTTGATGATGCCATGGTGGGGCTTTTGCATGATGTAGAGATTATGGAACAGCTCTATAAGCATAATGAGACGTTCTATCACGACCTCACGGCGCACATTGAAGCGGGCAAGCGCAGACTTGAGCATGCGCGGACAGTGGAACTGCCGCAGCTGCAAGCAGAAGCCGCAGCTTCAAGCAATGCTCTTGATGCGCAAAAAGTGCGGGATTTTGCCGACCACATCAGCCGTTTTGAGCGTCGTTTGCACGACCTTGAAATTTCGCGCACCATCACCATCCAATCCGCGCCGCAAATTCGACTCATTCAGTCCAACAACCGCGCCTTGGCACAAAAAATTCAAACGAGCATACTCACCACTATTCCCATTTGGAAAAACCAAATGGTTATAGCCCTTTCCTTGCAAGGTCAGCGCAACGCCGCCACACTGCAAAAGGAAGTGGCAGCCACGCCCAATGACATCTTGCGCAAGAATGCCGCCATGCTTGACCTAACAGCCGTGGCCACCGCCCAT
>CAYJGA010000460.1:0-1698 GCA_964369255.1 uncultured Desulfovibrionaceae bacterium | reverse complement strand
CGAACACAGTTTTCACCCAAGAAATGAAGGATTTCTTGGATATGCGCACGCGCATTCTCAATCAAATGGAGACCGCCATTGCCCACAAGGAATTTGTTGTTGTCTATCAACCCAAGATAGACATTACGCAAGGGCGCATTATGGGTGCAGAGGCGCTTGTGCGATGGCATTCACGCGGCGATGGCATCATCGGGCCGGATAATTTCATCCCCCTCTTTGAAGAAAATGGCTTCATTGCCCAGCTCGATTATTATGTCTTTGAAATGGTGTGTCAATACATACAAAAGCATAAGCAATCTGTACAGATACCACCTATCGCCGTCAATTTGTCCGGCCTTTCTGTCATCAATCGGACGACAGCCAATATTCTGCAAAATCTCCTTACAAAATACGGACTCACCACGAAGGACATTGAAATTGAAATCACAGAAAGCGCCATGATTTCAGAGTCCGCCGACTTCCTCTATAGAATTTACGACTTGAAGCACATGGGGTTTTCCATCGCTCTTGACGACTTTGGCACAGGCGTCTCCTCACTCAACCGCTTACGCTCCATCCCTCTCGATGTGGTCAAGCTCGATAAAAGCTTCCTTGACGCTAACAGAGGACAAAACACGACAGACATAGAGCCCATCGTCCATGGCAGCACAAAGGGCTGTTCCATTGTGCGTCATCTTATCAACATGCTAAAAGAAATAGGCATTAAAACCGTAGCGGAAGGCGTAGAAACAGAGGATCAACTCCACTGGCTCACCAATATCCACTGTGATATTGCGCAAGGTTATTTCTTCAGTCGTCCCCTCTCCGCCGAAGATTTTTATGCCCTACTTCAAGACGAAAACTCTTTTGCCCGCCGTAAAGCGCACGAGCAGCTTGGGCGCTTGCAAAACACGCACGGCGATTAAAAGGAATTTTTCGCGACATTCTCATTTTGTTTTTTTGAAAAGGGTTTGGGGAAAACTTTTCCTTGGAGGAAAGCTTTTTTTCCTAAAAAAAGTTTCCACCCACAAGACTTTCAGAAAAAACACAATGAGAATACCATGAAGAATTTTGCCACACGTCCACAAAATGCTTGTGTTTATGTGGGGTGCAATGTTACATCTTTCTTATTCATTCACCAGCTTTTTTTGGTTGACTTTTTACATGATTGTCCGAGGAGGTTTTGTGACAACGCTTTTGCAAACACCACTTACAGGGTGGCACCGCGACCACGGTGCAAAAATGGCTGCCTTTGCAGGCTTCGATATGCCCATTCAATACACAGGCATACTCCAAGAACACGAACATACACGCCGCGCCGCATCGCTCTTTGACATTTGTCATATGGGCGAATTTCTTATCAATGGCCCCGGAGCCGCAGACGCTGTCGCGCGCGCTGTGACGCATAACCTTGAAACGCTCAAAGTCGGCAAATGCCGCTATGGCTTCTTACTTAATGATGCAGGGAATATCCTTGACGACCTCATCGTCTATCGCATGGGCGAAGATTCCTTCATGCTCGTGGTCAATGGCGCGTGTGCGGAAGGGGATTTTGCCGCCCTAAAAGCGCGTATGCCTGAAGGTGTCAGCCTCACGGACGTTTCGGGGAACACCGGAAAAATTGACTTACAAGGCCCCCAATCCCTTGACGCGCTGGAATCCATTCTAGGCCAAAGCTTCCGTCATCTTGGCTATTTTTCCTTTGAGGAATTTAATTTT
>CAYJGA010000459.1:0-1719 GCA_964369255.1 uncultured Desulfovibrionaceae bacterium | reverse complement strand
ATTGCGAATGATTCACACAATCGGAATGAGCTGGAGTGCTCTTAGACCTCTTTACAAGTCCGAGCACGAAAAAAATGCTTGCAAAATACGTTTTCCCTGCTATCATCATGAGAATTTCAGGGGAATTTCATGCGAGAAAGACTTCTGTATCATTTAAAATTCATTTTTGATATTCATATAATGAGGAGCGTCTCATGACAGTACATATGATTTGGGGGCTTATCGGCTTCAACTTGGCATTGGTCTTTGTATGGGTTTACCATATGTTACGCACACGCGGATTTCAATTTTTCTGGGCGCATCCTATTATCGCCGCAGGCATTGTACTCATCACCCTCGCCGTCCTTGAAAGTTTTTTCTCGGATATGGCCGCAGCAGAAGTACGCCTTGACTGGAATTTAACACTGTGGGTAGGTTTACCCTTGGCACTTCTAGGTATGGCCTTTTTTTATCGCGCCATTACCATGAGGAAAAACAAAAGTGAAAAAACCGCATAACACACCAATATAAAAACATAAGAGGGATTGCCTACGCACATCCCTCTTTTTCGACAGAAAAATACAAAATTCCGCTTGACGAAAGCACTTCTAGTATTCAAAATATAGTATACAAATCACGAGGTACACTATGCAAAGACTGGTAAAAAATTCTCTCGGGCAAGAGGCCACACAACTTTTACGCAAAATGATTTTAAACGGGCACTTTGAGCATGGTCAGCGCCTTGTGGAAGATCGCATTGCCACTGACCTTGGCATCAGCCGAACCCCCTTGCGTGAGGCATTGCACCGCTTGGCACAAGAAGGCCTCTTAGAAAAACGCCCCACAGGCGGCTATATCCTGCGCCCGCTTGAGCGTACAGAGATTGAGGACGCCATCACCATACGCACCATGCTGGAGTCCTATGCCACAAAGCTTGCCGCAGAACGCTGCACAGAAGCACAAAAAATAGCGCTACAAGAAAATTTGGCTTCATTCAAGAACGCATGTCGTGCTGAGGATATTCCAAGGCTCGTCGAGCTCAACGAAGCATTCCACGCATTACTGCGCGAATGCGCCCGCTCTCCCCTCCTCATGCAACTACTCATCGAACTTGACGGCATCACAGAGCGCATGCTCCGCCCCATTATATCTGTACAAGAAGCAGAGTGGACATACACAGACCACGCAGGTATCGTTGACTTTGTCATGCAAGGCGATGGTCAAGGCGCTCATGATGCCATGCATGCCCATGTCATGCATGGAAAAAATACATTGTTAACACAGCTTGATGAAAAGCAAGAAAAGTAGGCGAGAAGGGAAAGGAAGACTGGAAGGCTCAACAATACCCTTCCACGAACACGTATGATGTCTACGCATTCTCCGTAGGCGCACCATACATATTCCAGAACGTCAGCTTGTCCCAATAGCCTCTTTGCAAAACAATTTCCCCCTGTTTTACATGAAAGAAGCCGCATCCTCGTAAGCCTTGTGGATCTTTCCATTCCATGATGGCCCAGTCGCCATCTTCAAAAATATTTTCTGGGATACAAACCATGCTCGCTTGGGCAAATTCCGCTTGAAACATTTCATAAATAGCATCCTTGCCATGCACCGGCTCATTTGCCACTTGGAGGTTAAACGGACTATTTCATAGAAAAAAACAAAACATCTCTTCAATCCTCCATTGTAAGCGCCGATTGTTTAGCTAAACAGATGGTTTTTTTGAAGGGGGGGTTGGGG
>CAYJGA010000458.1:0-1727 GCA_964369255.1 uncultured Desulfovibrionaceae bacterium | reverse complement strand
AGAGTTGCTCAGATATAATGAGTCTTTTCCACTGCCGTCACCAATGACATTGACACCACCGCCGACTCCGACGGTGAGGCCTTCACCCGTGATCTCAGTAACACCTTTGACGTTCAATATGGCTTTATTGCCGTCAGCGCCGCCGAGGGTAAGTAGGTTGTCCTCAGCCAATTGGAGTTTGGCAGCACCGTTATCACCCACATTACCCGCATTACCCGTCAGGTTGAGGATACCTTGTTCGATGGACACGCCTCCATTGGCGGTGAGGGTCGCACCAGCGTTCATATTCAGCGTGGTGTCGCCGCCGAGCATGTGGATGGCATTCAGGGTGACATCATGCCCCACGTTCAGCGACGCAGCGCCGTTGTTACCGACGATATTGAGATTGACGTCGCCCTTGTCAACCACACCGCCTGTGCTCACTTCGCCGTTCGTGCCTGACGTGCCATCGATAATGAGCCGGTCACCTGCGGCTGCCTCATCAGCGACTGTTTGATTGAGCGTACCACCGCCCGGCACAACAACCTCCACCTGACCCTGCCTCGCCATGGCCATACCGGCGCTGCCCAGCAGCATGCCTGCCACGGCGAGGGAGCCGAAGGTGTTTATGAGGTGGCACTTCTTGAGCACAGCTTCGTACTTGTTGAGCAGATTTCCGATTCCATTTTTTGTAAGCATTGTGTGATTCCTTTTGCGGATGGTTTTGATGTGCGCGTCGTCGTCCTGTAGGCGCGGTTTCTAAGGAAACGCTGATTCATTATTTTTTTCGTAGGGGGCAAGACCTTCTTGAAAGGATGGTACGCACGCAAAGTAAAGGAGTTCTTCACATATGAAAGGTATTTTGTCAAGTAGTCTGTACTGTTTTTTGTATACAATACACATCTCTTCACGTTTAACCACTAAGCACTTTTTAGAAATGACAAAGCACTCCTACAAATATCATTTATTCTTTGCAGCGTGTTGCAAAGCGTCAAGTTGCTTGCGAGGCACAGCGCGAATGGTTAAAATCTCTGCACTCTTTTCCCAGCGTCGCACTGTGGACATGGTGACACCCACAGCTTCCGCAAATTCCTTGACGCACAAATGACAGGCGATACGCAAGGCGCGTATGTCTGCGCCTGTGGCGCGGCTGCTGTCAAAGGAGGCGAGTATCGGGCAGTGTGACGCGAGAGGCGCAGGGGATGCCTCAATGACAGAGACGGAAGCGGATAAAGAACCAGAAACAAAAGCAGACTCGGAGCCATGCTTTGGATTTGCCGGTGTCGCGGAGGGCGCCGGAGTTGCCGGCGTCGCAGAGGGCGCCGGAGTCGCGGAAGTCGCAGACATATCAAGGTCAATGCCAAAGAGGGCGCCAAGGTCTTGGTCTATATCCGTATCCACCGTGTCCGCGCCAAAGTCAAGCTTTTCGCGCACAAGGTCTTGCGCCGATACGCCGCGTAGGGTGAAGAGTATTTCGGGGGAGCTGTCAAGTTGTCTGCCGATGCCATAGAGTGTGGCGGCGACGTGTTTGCACATATAGGCGCCGTCGGGGCAGGAGCAAGTAAAGATGAGCTCGTCTTCTTGAGGGAAGAGGCCTGTGTCTTCGGCGCACATAAGCTCCATAACATCCTTTGAAATTTTTCCTGTGAGCAATTCTATGAGGGTGCCTGTGTGCCCGACGCAGGCCTTGCACAGCTCTTCCCACAAGTGCTGTTTGACAGGGGCGAGGCTGACGGTCACGGTGTACA
>CAYJGA010000457.1:0-1747 GCA_964369255.1 uncultured Desulfovibrionaceae bacterium | reverse complement strand
ATATGAAGCCCGGCAGCGCCATCGTTGACGTTGCTATCGACCAAGGCGGTTCCGTGGCAACCATCGATCGCATCACCACCCACATGGATCCCACCTACGTGGCACATGACGTAGTTCACTATTCTGTTGCCAACATGCCCGGCGCCATGCCCCGCACATCCACCTTTGCTTTGACAAATGTCACCATGCCTTACGCTGTGGCACTTGCCAACAAGGGCTGGAAAGAAGCATGCAAGAACGACATCGCGCTCGCTCGTGGCATCAACACTGTAGACGGCAAGTGCACCTACGCTGCTGTTGCAGAAGCATTCAACCTTGACTATGTCAACGTAGACACCGTTCTTGCTTAATTAAAACGTTCAAAGAGCACGGTTCTTTACACGCATCGAAGAGTCGTGCTCCTGCGTATAAACACTCAATGGGCGGGGGCTTCTCCACAAGAAAAGTCCCGCGCCCACGCCTTCGGAGGATTTTATGGCTCAGTTTGACGATAAGACCAAGGCTGAACTCATCAGCTTGGACAAAAAACATGTGTGGCACCACCTTACACAACACAAAATATACGAAAATGCTGACCCACCCATCTACGTGAAGGGCGAAGGCATGCGCGTCACCGACATCAACGACAAAACCTTCCTTGACGCCGTCTCCGGCGGTGTGTGGACTGTAAACGTTGGCTACGGACGCAAAGAAATTGTGGACGCCATGAGCCAGCAACTTATGGACATGTGCTATTTCGCCAATGGCATCGGCAACGTGCCCACCATCAAATTCTCCCAAAGACTCATTGAAAAAATGCCCGGATTAACCCGCGTATATCTTTCTAACTCCGGTTCCGAAGCTAATGAAAAAGCCTTCAAAATCGTTCGCCAAATCGGCCATTTGAAGCACGGCGGCAAAAAAACAGGTATCCTCTATCGCGCACGCGACTATCATGGCACAACCATCGCCACCTTGAGCGCCGGCGGACAATTTGAACGTCGCAATCAATACGGCCCCTTCTGCCCCGGCTTTTATGAGTTCGGCGACTGCGATGCCTATCGCTCCCAATTTGGCGACAGCCCCGACCTTGGCGTAAAACTTGCCAAGCAAATGGAAGAAGTCATCCTCAACGTCGGCGCAGAAAACCTCGGCGCAGTTATCGTTGAACCCATGACAGCAGGCGGCGGCATCCTTATCCCACCCGCAGGCTACTATGAAACCATCCAAGAGCTCTGCAAAAAGTACGACCTCCTCCTCATCGTAGACGAAGTCGTGTGCGGACTTGGACGCACAGGCAAATGGTTCGGATACCAACACTTTGGCATTCAGCCAGACATCGTCACCATGGCAAAGGGCGTCGCAAGCGGCTACGCTGCCATCTCCTGCACAGTCACAACAGAAGCCGTCTTCCAAGACTTCGTCAATGACCCCGCAGATCCCGACGCCTTCTTCCGCGACATCAGCACCTTCGGCGGCTGCACCGCAGGCCCCGTCGCCGCTCTTGCCAATATGGACATCATTGAGCGCGAAAACCTGCTGGAAAATGCCGAGAAAATGGGCGACTACCTCCTCGAAGGTCTCCGCGCGCTCATGGACAAGCACCCCTCCATCGGTGATGTGCGCGGCAAGGGTCTCTTCGTCGGCGTAGAACTCGTCAAAGACCGCACCACGAAAGAACCCGTCGCAGACGCCTTCGCCACACAAGTGGTCGGCGCCGCAAAGGTCGAAGGCGGTGTGCTCATCGGCAAAACCACACGCTCCTTCC
>CAYJGA010000456.1:0-1748 GCA_964369255.1 uncultured Desulfovibrionaceae bacterium | reverse complement strand
CCCTTCAAAAAAACCATCTGTTTAGCTAAACAATCGGCGCTTTCGAATGGAGGATGGATATTTTTTAGTTTGATGCGCTATATTTTTTCAAAAGCACATGGCTAGATGTTCAGGTGTGACCTTGATGCCTTGCAGAGCATTGGCGAGATGGCACTGTTGTGGGTGCAAGCAAAAATGCGGCAAAAGTTCATAGGAACGCGCAGGTAGCATATGCTGGCGCCATCCTGCTAATAAGGCCAGCAATCCTATGACGCGTTCCGCTGTGGCGCCTTGCTCACGCAAGGAGCGTAAAGTAAGACTGCTGTGTCTTTTTGCGAGGCGCTCTCCATGAGCGTCGAGCAGGAGAGGTACATGAGCATAGTGAATTTTTTGAAGACCCAAAAGATGTTGCAACCATAATTGTCTGGGGGTGGAAACAAGAATGTCATTGCCCCGTAGAACATGAGTTACACCTTGTGCTGCGTCGTCTACGACAACAGCCAGCTGATAAGCCATGACCCCGTCAGATCGTCGCAAGGCAAAATCTCCCCCAAGATTTTCCCATAAAAATGCTTGCTTGCCGTGAATATTATCTTCAAAGGCTATTTCGCCATTGTGTGGACAACGCACGCGAACGCAAGCACGACGTCCTTCAGCTTCTTTCTTTGCACGTTCATGAGCTGTGAGCGCACGACATGTGCCAAGGTAAGGGGCACCGGCGTCATCTACATGGGGCGCACCAGCAAGGCTGCGCAGCTCTTTTCGCGTACAATAACAGGGATATGTATGCCCTGCATGCTCAAGGCTTTGTAGGGCTGTTATGTGTGCATTATGACATGTGCTTTGCCAGATGATGTCCCCATCAAAGTCAAGGCCGAGCCATGTGAGGTCATCCACAATAGCAGCAGCAAACTCTGCTTTGGAGCGTGCCGGGTCAATGTCTTCCATACGCAAAATTACGGAGCCGTGTTGTGAGCGCGCCCACAACCATGCCCATAGGAATGACCATGCATTGCCGAGGTGAAGAAAGCCCGTAGGGCTTGGCGCGAGGCGCCCAACAACATGCGTTTTCATGAAATAGCAACACAGATGGTTTTTTTGAAGGTGTGTGTGGGGAGAGCTTCTTTTCCCAAAAAAGTTCCCTCCACCTCACACATACTCTCACTCACACACACCACAAATACTTCAAAAAAAACCTTACAGTATACTAATGACAGGTTGCGCAGTTTCCACCACTACAGCCGCTACACTTGCTGCCACCAGAGGAGGGCGGCATGTACTCCCCACCACCTTGGGCGCCGCCATGATGTACGCAGGCACGCGACATGAGTTTTTGACATTCTGCAGCACCACAATGAGGACAGGCAGGCATATCATCACCGAATACAAGCTCTTCAAATTCTTTATGACACTTGTCACAATAATATTCATAAATAGGCATGGCTACTCCGATTATCCATCCTTTCAAAAAAACACAATGAGAATGCTGTCGTTATCTCTTATCGGCAGCAAGTTCTTCAAGGCCAAGTTCTGCGACATTTTCAAAAAGATAGTAGTCGATAAGCTGACACAAAATATGCCCTGCGGCAATATGCACTTCTTGAATGAGTGGCGTATGCTTATGAGGTACGCTCAAGAGCAAGTCAGAGACGGGCGCCATCTGGCCACCCCCTTCACCTGTCAAGCCAATGGTCGTCACACCGCGAGCCTGCGCCTCTCGAAAAGCCAGAACGATATTGGGGCTGTTTCCGGATGTAGAAATACCCACA
>CAYJGA010000455.1:0-1759 GCA_964369255.1 uncultured Desulfovibrionaceae bacterium | reverse complement strand
CTTAATCGCTCATGGCGCGAGCATTTTTAACATTGCCGAAAACAGCAACGGTTCCATCGTCTTTGTGGGCGTGACTGCCACGGGCACGGAAAGCGTGCCTCTCGACAAGGTGGTCAGCGGTACAAACTTGCCTGAAGCCACCTTTGCGGGCGGTGAATTACCGCCGGATACCAGCGTCGTCATGGGCGGCAGTACGGGTGCGGTGACTGTGCCGGCAGGCTCCAGCGTCACCCTCACAGGCCAAGGCGCGGCTGGTGGCACGCTGACGCAAGGCGGCGTGACTGTGGAACCCGGCGGCAGTGTGATCCTTGGCACGGCGGGCACGGCGGGCACGGCGGGCACGGAGACTCCGGCGAACGATGTGGGCGGCGATGTGAAGAGTGAAGGTTCCGTCACTGTGGCGGGTACTGTGACAGCGGGCAGCGTGACGTCCACCGGTGCTGATAATCATATTCATGTGCATAATAACGCTCGTTTGAACGCGGACACCATCACCACAGACGGCGACACGCTCATCACCGTGGGCGACCCCGAAGCGCTTACGGACACGGGTGTGGGCGGTTCGACAAGCATGGGCGTGGCGAATTTCAGCGCCAACACTGTCATGTTCATTGAACCCGCATGGAAGGGCGATGACACAATTGAAAACGCCGCCAGCGGTGCTATCGGTACATTTGCCAACAATGAAGTGACAGGCAGCCTCGTGTCGGGCAGAAATGCCTACCTCGTGCTGGGGGATGCGGATACGGCGTGGGCGCGGCAGTCCTTCACGGACTCCGGCCTTGATTGGGATGAGGGCGGCGTGAGTGCGGCGCTGTTCATCAAAAATCCGCAGACGCTTGCAGGCACGGGCGCCCTCATTGTGGACGGGGCGTTGACGGCCTATGACAGCGCGGCGAAGGCATTCAGCACTGCAAGCGGCGTGAAATACACGTTGGGCACGGGAAGTGCGCAACAGAACAGCGCCATCTTTGCGGCGGGTTCGTTGCTCATGGTGAACGCGAGCGCCGTGCTTGCGGATGGTGTTGCCAAGGATGCTCTAGCCGAAGACACGGCCATGCTTTCGAGCACAGGCGGCGTGTTGCGCGTGGACGCGGGCGCGAAATTGTACATTGACGGCGGTGAGAACGGTCAAGAGCTGACCATCGTCAAGGGCTTTACGGGCGCGGGCGGCGCCATTGCCGAGGGCGGCTGGTCTGGTGACAATGCGAAATCCACATCGGGTATGTATGACATCTTCGTAGAGACGCCCTTTGACGCGAGCACGGGCACCTATGTGGTGCGTATCGGCAAGCGCGACGCGGCGTCCTTGATGGCGGCTTTCCCCAAGCTGGGCTATGAATCGGCGGCGCTCTTGGCGAATGTGGATGTGGATACGGACAGCCCCATGACGAGCATCCGTTTCTTCTCCGCGCTTCTTGATAATACGCGCGGCATGGGTGATGAAAACCCCGGCGCGGTGGCAGTGACGACGGAGAGCGTCTTGCAAGCGGGTCTTGTGGGCGCGGTGAATGCTGTGGGCATAGACGCGGCACTGACGAGCGCGGGCGCTGTGCACTTGCGTGGCATCGGTGCGAACGGGGGCGGCGCAGGTGTTCAGGGCACGACGCCCACAGTTGTGAGTCTTGATGGGGCGAATTTTGATAATGAAAATCAGACAGGTGTGTCCGCAGGTTCGGAAGCGGACGTGAAAAATGGTGTGGGCGTATGGCTCATGCCGCTGTACAAGCACAGCAGCGTCTACGGCGTGGAGAGCGGC
>CAYJGA010000454.1:0-1769 GCA_964369255.1 uncultured Desulfovibrionaceae bacterium | reverse complement strand
CTTTCGAGGGGTTCCTCTTGGTAAGGTGACACAAATTCTTCTTGTGGCAGACGGGCAAGCAGACGGCGTCACCATCCCCGTCTATATTGAAGTAAGCGCCGACAGCATTGTCTCCCTCAACTCCACGGACAAGATGACCGTGGGCGAGCGCACAAGCCTTATGCGCCGTATGATTCAGCGCGGCCTACGTGCGCGCCTGCAATTACAAAGCCTCATCACAGGACAGTATCGCGTTGAGCTGGACTTCTTCCCCGAAACGCCCGCGCGCTATCATTCCGCCGACCACGCTCATGAAATCCCCACAGTGCCCTCGCCCTTGGACGAAATTCAGCGCACCCTCGCAAAGCTTCCCCTTGAGGCCATGGCGCAGTCCTTCAATGCAGCTCTGAATGGGATTGCAAAACTCACGACAAATCCAGACCTCTACGCGGCTATGCACGCTGTACGTCTCACATTTGAAAATACTGCGGAACTCACCGCAGGCGCGCAAACCATGCGCGACGACCTCCAACGCATGCTCAATGCCATCGGCGACACCAGCGCCACCCTCGACGCCCAGCTCCCCGAAGCCATGGCGGCCTTCCAGCTTGCCATGACAAGCTTTGCCGCATTGGCAAAGGAAGTTGAGGAAGTGGTAAGTTCCGCAGAGGCCATTGTAGACCCCAATTCGCGCACCTTGCGCGAGCTTCATGCCACTATGAACGAAATTGCTCAAGCGGCGCGATCTTTTCGCGAGCTTGCCGACATGCTCGAACGTCAACCCGAATCCCTTCTCTTGGGTAAAGGAGCACGATAATGTTTTATAAGAAATTTTTTCACATATGCCTCATTATGTGTTGCATCTGCATGCTTGCGGCCTGCGGCGGTCGCAGTGCTGTCACCACCTTCTATGTCCTCGACAGCGGCGAGAGCACGCCTGTTCTGGCACTGGACGAAGCAGACAGCAAAAAGAAAAAATCCATGCCCAAAATGCAACTGCGCCAGATTGATATTCCACAATACCTCGACCGCGACGCCCTTGTTTCCCGTGAAGCAGACGGCGTGCGCTTGCATCTTGCGGAATTTAATTCATGGGGCGAATCCCTCAGCAACGGTTCGCGCCGCGTCATGGCCGAAGTACTCACTCCCCTGCTCATCGACCAAGGCGTTCTCCTACAACCTCTTGACGACGACAGCCTCGGCCCTTGGCAAATTTTCGTACAAATTCAACGCTTTGACGGCCCACTCAACGGCGATGTCGTTCTTGACGCACGCTGGACAGTGCGCAGCAGATACGATACGGTTCTCGTGAGCGGCGCTTTTGTTGACAAAGAACCAGCAGGCCTTACATATACAACGATGGTGCAAGCACAGAGCGCACTGCTCAAAAAAATGGCCACTGCCATGGCAGAGCCCATCACTGATGCGGTAAAAAAGAAATAGATATTTCAATGATTTCTTACCACGGAGTTTAGTATTATGACCATGTCAACTGCATCCGCACACACAGGGACGCCTCCCCCCTTACTGACAGTGCCCAGCGATCACATCCGGGGGGATCGCAGCCGTGTGCTCATCGTGGACGATGCCCCTGAGAATATACGTATTCTTGGCGAATTGTTAAAGGATAAATACACTGTGATGTTCGCAAGAAATGGGGAAGACGCCCTACGCCTTGCCAATGGATCACCCGCAGAGGCAGGTGGCAGAGCTACAGCGCCAAAACCCGACATCATCCTCCTTGATGTTATCATGCCCGGCATGGACGGCTACGAAGTCTGCCAAAAGCT
>CAYJGA010000453.1:0-1776 GCA_964369255.1 uncultured Desulfovibrionaceae bacterium | reverse complement strand
CTGACCAACTTTATATCACATTTTCGGCGTTAGGTGAAATTAGAATGACGTGCCTCATACTCTTGCTTTGTCATTTCTAAAAGCTTATTTATATGTTTTTTTGTTAATCTCATTCGTTTGTGCATTCTTTTGGACGAAAGGCAGGAACGGAGGCAGGCATAGAGAATGCGCCCCGCACCCACGGGAATTGCAGTAAAACAAAAGAAATTTTTAGAAATGACAAGCCACTAATGTCTTGTCAACACTAAAAGTGTATTTTAAGGGTTGACTCGCTTTGCGCGTTTACCTCAAATACTTTTTTGCGCTTCCCATTCGAAAGCGCCGATTGTCTATCTAAACAGCTGGTTTTTTTGAAGGGGGGTTTGGGGGGAAAGCTTTTTTTCCTAAAAAAAGTTTCTCCCTAAGAAAAAAACTTAAACAAAAAATAAAAAAAGCTTTCCCCAAACCCCTTTCAAAAAAAGTCTTTGGCGACTATATCCCCGCGCGTTCACAAACCTGTAACATGCGTTCAAGTGAGGTGCGTGCATGTGCTGCTTGCTTAGGTACAATGCGCACGACAGGAGCACAGCCACTTTGAATGTCCTGTAATTGCTGCAAAAGAGCTGTTTCAGAAATTTTTGCCATATGCGAACAGTATGCCTCCCTTAAAGGCAAAACATTGTGCGTCTGTGCATAATCACGACGCAAACGCTCCACAAGGTTTGTTTCTGTACCAATAATAATTGTGCTTTGTGCAGGCGCCTTTTTCACATAGTCGATGAGGAAGGACGTGGAACCGGCGCCGTCTGCGGCGTCCACCACATGTGGGTGGCTTTCCGGATGGACTACTATGTGACAGCCCGGGTGCGATGCACGCATTTTGTCCATGTGTTTTTGCGCAAACTTTGCGTGAATAGCACAGCATCCCGGCCATAAGAGCATGCGCGATGCAAAAACATCGTTCATTTGTACACGGGAACCTTGCCCGCGAATGTCAAGCAAGTGATAGTCCTGCGCACACAAGCCAAGACGCGAGCCCGTATTTTGTGCAAGGTTTTTGTCAGGCAAAAAGAGTACGTGGTCGCCCTTATCCAATGCCCACTGCAACATGGTGGAAGCGTTTGCGGACGTACACACAGCGCCACCATACTTGCCCACAAGCGCCTTCACCGCAAGAGAGGTGTTCACGTAGGCGAGGGGAATGAGAGTGCGTTGGCGTCTTTGCGCCTCAGTGTGCAAGTTCTCAAGTATACGCTCCAATAGAGGCGCTGGCGTCATTTGCGACATGACGCAGTTGGCCTTTGCATCCGGAATATGTACACTTTGCCCTTCGCGCGCAAGCAGAGCGGCAGACTCTGCCATAAAATAGACGCCGCAAAAGACAATATGGGGCGCTGTGATGGGGGCTACCTTGCGGGCAAGCTCCAACGAATCCCCTGTAATGTCACAATGGTCAACGATATTCTGTGCTTGATAATGGTGTCCAACGATACAGACGCTGTCACCCAAGCTGGTCTTAATGTTTTTAATCTGTTCTGCTGTAGTCTGCATATATGTCCCTAAATCATGAGATGTAAAAGTTATTGCATCCCTTTTAAAAGCTATTTCTAAATAATTTTTTTTGCGTTTTGCCACAGCTCTTAAGAGGTCAAACAGGCTTTTTTGTAAAAAATACGAAACTACTGTCTTGTCAACGCTAAAAGTTCAACTTTAAAGGTTGATTCGCTTTGCGCATTTACCTCAAATGCTTTTTTGAATTTCCCATTCGAAAGCGCCGATTGTCTATCTAAACAGCTG
>CAYJGA010000452.1:0-1779 GCA_964369255.1 uncultured Desulfovibrionaceae bacterium | reverse complement strand
AAAGTCAATTTCCTTATAACCAAACATACCCACGATGAGGCCGTACAATGCAGCCACAGCCGCCGCCTCTGTAGGCGTCATGATGCCGCCGTAAATACCACCAAGCACGATGACAGGTACCATAAGCGCCCACTTGGCATTCCATACGGACTTACCAATGGTGCCCATGGTGCGCTCGCGTTGTTCGCCGCGCCAGTTACGTGCGCGAGAGTAAAAGTAGGCGTAGAGCATGAGCACTAAGCCGGTCAGTACGCCGGGCACCACGCCGCCGATGAAGAGGTCACCGATGGACACTTGCGCCGACACACCATAGACCACAAAGGGGTTACTTGGCGGAATCATAACGCCGATGGCCCCTGAGGCCGCCACCAGTGACGCCGCAAACACTTTGTCATATCCACGGTCAACCATGGCCGGAATGGTGAGCGCGCCAATGGCTGCCACCGTTGCGGGGCCGGAGCCGGAAATGGCGCCAAAGAACATACATGTGGTGACAGTGGCAAGCGCCATGCCGCCGTGCAAGCCGCCGAGCATTTCGTCCGCCATGGCAAGCAAACGCTCTGACAAACCGCCCGCGCCCATGAATACGCCCGCCGCAATAAAGAAGGGGATAGCCATGATGGGGAAGGAGTCAATGGCGTTAAAAGCTGTTTGCGCCATGTAGAGTGTGGGCACCGTGTCTGCACAGATGATAGTGGCAAGCGTCGCAAGACCCAAGGAAATGGCGATGGGCACACCGATAGCGCAGGCAAGGATGAAGTAGCCAAAGAGCACAGGAATGGGGTCGATGTAGTCAGCAATAAAAATGGGCGAGGCAATGGCAGCCACAAAGGCAGCCGCCAAAGCACTGTCAAGAGGGCCGCAAATTTTTACTTGCTTGTACAACATTTGCAAGAGGCGCAATGTCTTCAAGCCAAAGCCAATGGGCAAGATGGCATAGGGGATAAGGTAGGGAATGTTCATGGCCGTTGTGTACTGTGGGCGCTTGATCAAGTTACCTATATGATCAAAGCCTGCGAACATGATGGCGAGGGTAAGAATAAGGAAGCAGATGTCTACCACGACCCATGAAGCTTGCTGCCAACGAGGGCTGAGTTTGTCATATATAATGTCTACGCGAATGGATGAGCGCGTTTTAATGGCAATGGGAAGAGCAAGGTAGGATATCCAAATAAAGATAAAGCGCGAAAGTTCTTCCGGCCAAACAGCAGCACCGCTGATGCCGAAAAGACCCGTTATAACATAGCGATAAAAGGTCTGAAAGCTAATAAAGAGAATAATAGACAAAAGGCCGACAATTAAGAAAATCTTTTCAAAATTCTCGTCAAGCCAAGCGAGGGGGCCGGTTTGCCCCTTGTGCATGTGTGCAGAGAGTGCATCAGACATGGAAACTCCTCAGGAAAAGCATTATTACACCATACGAGTCCTATTCGTATTCATATTGACATAGCCAAAAAATACCCCCTATACGCTCAATGGCGCATAGGGGGCAAGGGTGCTATTTCTGGGTTTCTTGCATGAGCGTAATAAGCTCTGCGGGAACTTCCTTGGCAAATTCATCAAAAGCAGGCTTGGTAAGCTCTCTAAGCTTGGCCTTTTCTTCATCATTCAAGAGGGTGATCACAATGCCACGCTCCTTGAATGCGTCCCATGCGGCCTTTTCAAGCGCAACAGTTTCCTTACGTTGCCATATTGTGGCTTCCTTCGCAGCTTCGCGAATGATGGCTTGCTGCTCAGGCTTCAAAGAATCCCACTTGTCCTTATTCATAAGAAGCACGT
>CAYJGA010000451.1:0-1785 GCA_964369255.1 uncultured Desulfovibrionaceae bacterium | reverse complement strand
ATACAGTGAGATAGCGTTCAAAAAAACTGATGCCGGATTGTTGTACTTTTTCCATAACAGTACCTTTTATATCCTTTTTTCGTTTGTTTTGTATCAAGTCATGCGGCTATTTCATCCTTTCTAGGTACACGCCTGTCAACCTGACAACGCCAATAGCGATGGCGGAGAGCGAAGAAACCAGAGTGCAAAAATCCTACACGCTCGATGTGTTCTTTGTATTTCAATATTTCAACAATACTTGAATAATGTCAAGGATAATTTTCACATTTAAGAATATTTTTTGCTATCTATTTTTATTTTATAGCAAAATGAAATTCGTGATGCATTTTTATTGGAGAAGCAAGAGAGTGCAAGGAAATAAATTTTGGGATATTTTGATGGCGGCTATGTATGCGGTGCGTTTAGGTGTTTGTCCCATTATCATGACATCATTGGCCTTTATTATAGGCAGTGTTCTGCTTGTCATAACAGGCCGTTGAAAAAAGGCAATCTGCGCATCTCACCTTTTTTGAACGGCCTGTGAATGTGGACTTTTTCAACAGGCTGTTTACTGGATGTTTTTCACAAATTCCACCACGGGTTTTGCTGGGTTTGCGGTGCAAAATGCATTAATTTCTTTCAAGAAAGTTGTAATGTCTGCTACATGTCGAGGGTCATCAGACATGGGGAAGCCCGCATAACCTATGAACCAGGCAAAGAGTTGCATTTGGGCATCGCCTTGCGCATTACTCATCAGGGCGCTACATGGGAAATTGCCCATCTCAATATTGTCCCCCTCCGGCATTTGCATTTCCTCTTTGTTCATCATATCAACGATAGTAGCAAAGTTCGCTTTTTTATTGGCCTCACAATGTTTGTTCACAGAGTTTTGTAATTGTGCGAGCCATGCTACCGAGGTCTGCGGTGGTTCGTCCATTGGTGTCAGGGCGCCGTCCAGATAGTAAATGGTGGCTGCTTTGCCGGCATCATCTTCATCAAAATAATCTTGACATCTCAGAATATCCAAGCTGGTCAAAGCGTCCGCCTGCACAGTGGTAGTCATTCCAAAAAGAAAAAAGAATAAAACTAATGTCAGTGTTTTTGCCTTCATAATGTCACTCCTTGTTTGTCGTATTTCTCTGATAAAAGAACAAAGGCATCTGTCTGTAAACATATTTTTGCGTGCATGTGTGAAAAGAATTGTTACTCTGTCACGCACTCAAAAAAATATATCTATCGTAAAGCGCGCTGGTAGTCCAGAGTATAGGCCCGTGATTTTAATTTTGTTTTTGTGAAGGGGTTTTGGGGAAAACAAAATGAGAATGGCGTGGATAGAAAAATCGCTAAAACAAAAAAAACTTGCCCTTTTTTCATGAGCAGGGCACAATGGAGAGATGACGGAAAGAGCATTACTCATTTTTTCTGGCGGACAGGACTCTGCAACATGCCTTGCGTGGGCGCTGGAGCGTTTTTCACAGGTGTTGACCTTGGGCTTTGACTATGGGCAACGACATGTGGTGGAAATGGCGTGTCGGACGCAAGTACGGGAGCGCGTGGCGGCGCTGAAACCATCATGGCTGGCACGATTGGGGGCAGATACTGTTCTAAATACAGACTTTTTTCAGCATATTTCCCATAATGCACTGACGGCCGACGTCCCCATTGTCGTAGACAGTGCCATGGACACTACCGCAGTCGCGCATGCTTCCTCTGCGCTTCCTAACACCTTCGTCCCCGGTCGCAACCTGCTGTTTTTGAATATGGCGGCGGCGTGGGCATACGATCAGGGATTGCGTCATATTGTCA
>CAYJGA010000450.1:0-1793 GCA_964369255.1 uncultured Desulfovibrionaceae bacterium | reverse complement strand
CCCGCCATACCCATCATGGCGACGTTCATTATGATAAGCACGATGCCCGTAGACATTTCGCTTATCATTTCGGAAATACCATTCCAAATGGCAGTGAAAACTTCGCCACACTGCTTCCATGAGACCTTGAGTGCAAGGCGCCGCGGCGTCTTCGTGAACCAATAACCCCAAATGTGCAAGAGCAGCATGGACGTATACCCAAGACCGGTGGCGAAGGCGGCGCCGCGTATCCCCCAACCCCACTGTACTATAAACAGGTAGTCCAACAGCATATTCACGACAGCTGTCAGCGCATAGCCGCCCGCTGCCAATGTCGGGCGCTCGTCCACGCGCAAAAAGAAGGAGAGCACAAGCCCCACACAAAGGACAGGAAAAAAGTAAATGACGACCTCAAAATAGCTGAGGGCATGCTCTCGCACACTGTCATCCGCTCCGAGCATACTCACAATACTCTCCGCATGTATAAAGCACACAGGTATGATACACAGGCTGAAAAGGAGCATGAAAAGAAGGCAGTTTGTAAATATACCTTGGGCTTTTGCGTCTTCTTCCTTTGCGAAATAGGCCGCACAGCGCACGCCGCCACCCGCCGCAAGAGCAATGCCTATGCCCATGACAAGAGAAAATACGGGCCAGATAATATTTACCGCCGCCAGAGCTAAGGGGCCCACATATTGTCCGATAAATATGCCATCTACCACGCCTGCTGAGGAGAGGGTGAGCATGGAGAGCGTCCATGGGATGCTGTAAGAAAAAAACAAGGGCAGTATGGGTGCTTTGAGCATGTCTTTATGGTCAGTTTTCACGAGATAATCCTTGAGTGAGACCGAAACGGACTGTCAAAAATGGAATTTTTCAACAGTCTGTGAAAGAAGTGATTTAAAAAATTTAAGGGGCGTAATTTCGTCCTTTACGCCCCTTAAACCTTTTCTGTGGTACAGCTAGCACCATTTTGCTTTGCGTAATTTGTGGGGGTTAGGCAGCCACCACAAAGTGTCTGAACAAAGCAAAGTTCTGGCTCTGCAAAATGCTAATAAATCAAATTTTTGCAAAGCAAAGCTCTGGCTATGCAAAATTCCGGTAAATCAATTTTCTGCAAAGTAAATTTCTGTTGACTGGCAATGCAAATTCAAGGCCAAGCCATGAAAGGTTTTGATATATTTAGTATACCTTAATGTAATCGTCCAAGCTGTCTGTGGAGACTTGCTTACTTACCCAAAAAGCTGACGCCCATACCATCAGTGCTGTGGCCTGAGTATCGTCAAGACGCTTGATTTTCACTTCCAAGTTTGCCTTGGTGGCGCCGTGCTTTAAGTGTACGCTGCTCACGTCGCACGCGTCCATGACGCGCAAGTGCAAATAGGACAGGCGGGTGTGATCCGGAAGCAATTTCAAATCTTTATGGGCTTCAACAATAGTTTTCAACTCTGCTGCGCTGAACGTCCCCTTAAGGCTTGAAATGGCGCGGAAAAAAGTGTCCACAGCCCACGGCAGGATAAACTCTGCCCCTGCACTCTTGGTGCGAAAATAATCCTTCAGCCAGCGTTCCTGTTCATTACTGATGCGAGCTGCTACTTGTGGCATTCTATTCCCCATATAAAGAATGAATTAACGTCCTCCTTCTTGTGAGAGGGGCAAAAGCGCAACACGCACTTTCGCGTACAATAGATTCCAAAACTCACAAGAAGCAGCGGCCTTTTCTCCGCTCTGACGAGGCGTGGAAACAAAAAGATACACGCTCGCCATGGACGCATTCTACACAATCAAAAGAAAATGTACAATAAAAAATCTAG
>CAYJGA010000449.1:0-1803 GCA_964369255.1 uncultured Desulfovibrionaceae bacterium | reverse complement strand
TCCCTAAACCCCCTTCAAAAAAAGCAGCCCCTAGCACCGACTAATGCGTTTCAACATACTCATCCACGCGAGCCGCACGCCCCTTGAGCACAAAGAGTACCAAGAAAGTCACAGCCACAGCAGCGCCTATGATATTGGCGACCATGATGGGAAGACCAAAGCCCATGGTGGGTTCATAAGAAATGTAGCTGAATGTTGCCGCAGTCATGAGTGTGGCTGGCAAGGACGCAATCCAGTGGAAACGATCCTGTCTGTAAAGATAGGCAGCCCCTGCCCACAGCGTCAACATGGCAAGGGTTTGGTTTGCCCAGCCGAAGTAACGCCACAAAAGATTGAAGTCCATTTGGCTCAAAACAGCGCCTATGAGGAACAAGGGCACAGCGATGCCTAAGCGCCATGTCACCTTGCTTTGAGGCAATTTGAAGATTTCGGCGATGGTCAAACGCGTGGCGCGGAAGGCCGTGTCACCGGAGGTGATGGGCAGGATGATAACACCGATAATGGCAAGCAAGCCGCCAAGGGAACCCATGAGCGCGTAGGCAGACTCACTTACCACCTTACCGGGGCCGCCGGCTGCGATGGTCGCTTGAAGCGCTTCGGGGCTTTCGTAGAATGTCATGCCTACTGTTGCCCACACAAGGGCGATGAAACCTTCTGCAATCATGCCACCGTAGAAAATGGGCTTGCCAAAGTTTTCATTGGTCATACAACGCGACATAATGGGCGATTGGGTCGCATGGAAGCCACTGATAGCGCCGCACGCAATGGTGATGAACATAAGAGGCCACAGAGGAAGTCCCTTAGGATGCTGGTTGACCCATGCAGCAGACTCGTAGAAGGGCTTGCCGCTGGCAAAGAGCGTAATAACCATGCCCACAGCCATGATAAGCAAGAGCGCACCGAAAAGGGGGTAAATGCGCCCAATCAATTTGTCGATGGGAAGAATGGTCGCAAGGAAATAATACGCAAAAATCACCACTAGCCAGAACATGAAGTTCATCCAGTCAGGGGTCAAATTGCTTAAAAGCTTGGCGGGAGCTGTCACAAAGACTACGCCCACAAGCAACAAGAGCACCACGGAGAAAATACGCATGAACTGCTTGGGAATACTGCCCAAGGTATAGCCCATGATGTTTGGCATATTACTGCCACCATAGCGGACAGAAAGCATGCCTGCCAAATAATCATGAACAGCGCCTGCGAAAATAGAACCGAATACAATCCACAACAAGGCAGAGGGGCCGTACAAAGCGCCCAAAATGGGGCCGAAAATGGGGCCAACACCTGCGATGTTCAAAAGCTGAATGAGCCAAATTCGCGCGGGGTGCATTTCTGTGTAGTCAACCCCGTCCGCTTTTGTCATCACAGGGGTCTTTCTGTTTGGATCAATTCCAAAAACTTTTTGTACAAAGGTACCATATACAAGATAACCAACAACTAAGGCCGCACAAGCGAGCAAGAAATAAACGTAACCAGGCATCTGTCCTCCAAAAAAACAAAAAAACGCAACGCGCAAGCATCCTCTACGCCTACACGCTCCCCGATTGCCGCATCGGGAACATCAGCACGAAAACGCTGATGTAAGAGGATAACTCTCCCTCTCTTCTCAAGGGTAAATCATTTGCCGCATAGAGTCAAAGGTATTTTTCACGTAAAAAATGGGCAGTCAGGCCATTCCCACGTGTTTTTTTGAAAGCTACTACTTCCTCAGTGCGCCTACTTCCTCAATGCGCCTACTTCCTCAGTGCACGCACCTCATCCAGGGTAAGACCCGTTTTCTCGGCAATAAGAGTATCATCCATA
>CAYJGA010000448.1:0-1809 GCA_964369255.1 uncultured Desulfovibrionaceae bacterium | reverse complement strand
TCTTTTCTGGCAGGCCTACTTTTGGGTCTTTGTGAGCACACTGTGCTGCCTCCCCATCCTCAGAATTTCGCATGCCGACGCGTTTCCCATGTTTGTCAAAGCCGCAAAGCGCGCCTATGCGCCCTTTCTGGCCACGGCGCTCTTTTTCGGCATCGCCTACATGATGAACCATTCCGGCAAGGGTGCGGATTGGCAGCTTGTGGCAGGGAACAATATGATTCTCCTCCTCGCCCACCAAGCGACAGCGCTCTTCGGCAATGCCTACGCTGCCGCCACCCCGTTCCTCGGCCTCATTGCCGGCTTCATAGGTGGCTCTGCGTCTTCCTCTGTCGCCATGCTGACGAAGTTACAAGTGGCTGCGGCAGAGTCCATGAACGCCTCTCCCCTCATCCTCGCCACAGCCAATGGCATCGGCGGCGGCCTCGCCGGCGCCATATCGCCGTCAAAAGTCCTGAGCGCCGCGGCAACCATTGATAAGCAAGACGCCGCGAACTCCGTCATGGCCTACGCCCTCATAGTCACCTGCGCCATAACAGTCGTCTGCGCCGTTCTTGCGCAGTGGTGGGCTTTTTAGTGATGCGGTATTCGGATTTGTGTTTCTGAAATGTTTGTGGGGGAAAACTTTTTTTTCCTAAAAAAAGTTTTCCCCCAAGAAAAAAGTTTTCCCCAAGCCCCTTTCAAAAAAACAAGTAACAATGACCTGCCTTCTACGCTGTTAAATGAAACTTTGAATATGAGTTGATGCCCTTGTAGGGAGCATAGCTCGAGAGCGCGGCAGGGCGTGTATTTTGCTGTGCAAGAGCGTTTTGCTGTGCTGTATATTCCGCCTGCGCGCTGCTTAGTGTCTTGCGCACGACAGTGCTGATGGAATTAAAAATGAGCCTGTCCCACGCGCTGTCAGTATATGACGCGCGCGCACCTTGAGGACTTCCCCATCCTTCCTCTGCCAGCTTATCGTAAATTTTTTGACAGTCGTCTCGCTTGTAATAAGGCAGCTCAGAGACGCCTTGTTCTTGGCACACCTTGTCGTACTCGGATTGAACGTATTGGAGAAGGTCTTTGCCATTGAGGGAAATATTTTTTCCTTCAAGACTTTTGAGGTGCTTGAGAGCTGCATCGCCGCGCTGTTGCGCTTCTGCGACATTTTGTTCTGCTTGCGCCATATTGCGCTCAAGGGCAGCGCGTGCTTCACTGGAAATACTGAGAGTGTCGGCGCTGACGGTTGTCAGGCGCACGTCACCCTTCCGACCCGCTACGCCGCCGGATTGCAATGAAGATTCTTCGTTCTGCTTTTGTGAAAAAGTATAATTATGTACGTCGCTTTGTGATGTTACTCTAATACCTTGCATGATGCACCCCCCTCTTGTCATAATGTCGGGACAACGTCTTTGCGGCCTTTCTCTGAGGCTGAATGGCACTTTCTGCCGCCGCTGCATGGGAAACAAGCAAAAAATGTGCCTTAAAAAAATGACACCCCCGAAAGAGTCGAGAGGGTGGGAAGCGCGCACTTTACCATGCATAGTTCTAATTTTGTTTTTTGAAATCTGACTCACTTTGCGCATTTATAGCGGTTTAAGTTAAAAAATAGCAGCACTAGCAATAGAAATGAGCTTTTATTGAGGTATGTTACTTATCATAATAATAATATTTTTTAACTTAATTGACTATACCTCAGATGCTTTTTCAAGCTTCCCATCCGAAAGCGCCGATTGTCTATCTAAACAGTTGGTTTTTTTGAAAGGGGGTTTGGGGGAAAACTTTTTTTTCCTAAGAAACGTATTCGCCTGCCGTTTCATTAGCTTTTAGTAT
>CAYJGA010000447.1:0-1813 GCA_964369255.1 uncultured Desulfovibrionaceae bacterium | reverse complement strand
CCGATGACATCGCCCATGCTTTCGTCTGGGACTGAGACGGCGATGAGGACGATTGGCTCAAGCAGAGTGGGCTTGAGGCTTTCCATGGCCTTTTTGAAGGCGAGGGAGCCTGCGATTTTGAAAGCCATTTCTGACGAGTCCACATTGTGATAGCTGCCATCGTACACTTTGACCCGGAAATCCACCACTTGGCATCCGGCGAGGAAACCGCGTGCGGCGGCTTCTTGCACGCCTTTGTCGATGGCGGGAATGTATTGACGGGGAATGACACCGCCCACAATGGCATCTTCAAATTGATAACCACTGCCGCGGGGCATGCCTTCCATTTCAACCAGCAATCGCCAAACTGTCCGCGCCCGCCGGATTGCTTCTTGTGACGACCTTGCACTTGGCACTTGCCGCGCACGGTTTCACGATAAGGAACCTTGGGCGTTTTGAGGACGATTTCTGTTTTATAGCGGCGCTTTGTCTTTTCGACGGACAATTCAATGTGGAGCTGTCCCATGCCTGAAAGAAGGATGTCGCCGGACTCTCCGTCGCGGGAGAGCTTGAGGGTGATGTCCTCTTCGAGTATTTTCTGCACAGCACTGAACACCTTGTCTTCTTCGCCCTTTTCTTTGGGCGCGAGGGCGTAGGTGATGAGCTGTGGTGGAAGCTCTGGCATGGGGAGGACAAAGGGGGCTTTGTCGTCATAGAGCGTGTCGCCGGTGCGCGTATTCTTGAGCTTGCCGATGGCGATGATGCTGCCGGGGCCGAGCGTGTCTTTGCAAGGCGTTTGTGTTTTTCCTTGCAAGTAAAGAAGGCTGCTGAGGCGTTCGCTGTCGCCGGAGGTGCTATTTTTCAAGATGCTGTCGCTGGAAATGGTGCCGGAGAGCACGCGTGCCATGGACAGTTGCCCTGCGAAGGGATCCACGATGCTTTTAAAGATGAAGCAAGCGGCGGGACCTTCGTCTGTGCTGGGCAGTTCTTTGAGTTCTTCGCTGTCTGCCTGCTCCGTGCCGAGGAAGGCGGGACGCTCAAGGGGAGACGGGAAGAGCTTTGCGAGGGTGTCGAGGAGCTGGATGCCGCCCTTGTTTTCGAGGGCAGCGCCGCTGACGACGGGCAAGAGTTCGCCGCTGAGGACGCCCTTGCGCAGGCCGCTGGCGATGTCTTCATCGGAAAGCATACCCTCTTCAAGGTATTTTTCCATGAGCTCTTCGTCACTTTCGGCGATATTTTCCACGGCGGTGTCGTGGATGAGTGCGACTTCGTCGGCGATGTCCACGGGAATGGGCGCCTCAATGGTGGCGCCGTTTTCGCCGAACATAAGCGCTTTTCCTGCGAGTATGTCCACAATGCCGAGGAATGTTTCACCGGCGATGATGGGCATATAGAGGGTGACGGGCTTGGCACCGAGGGTGGAGATGAGGCCATCGTAGGCCATTTCAAAGTCGGCGCGGTCGCGGTCGAGTTTATTGATAAAGGCAAGGGAGGGGAGCTTTTCGGCACGAACCATGCTCCAAAGCTTCTTTGTGAGTGGGCGCACACCGTCTACGGCGTCAAGCACAAAGACGACAGCATCCACGCCCTTGAGCAGGCAGGCAAGGTCGCCGGTGAAGTTTCCGTCACCGGGGATGTCCACCATAAAATGGCGGTTTTTTTCCCACAAATAGGTGGCAAAGGCGGGTTGAATTGAACCGCGTCTGCGAGTCTCTTCCGGTTCATAGTCAAGGCTTGTGGTGCCTTCTTCAATGGCGCCAAGGCGATTGATGGAGCCTGTTTGAAACAAAAGCATTTCTGCCAGCGAAGTCTTGCCGCAGCCGCCTGTACCCAC
>CAYJGA010000446.1:0-1814 GCA_964369255.1 uncultured Desulfovibrionaceae bacterium | reverse complement strand
CAATACGTGGAATAAAGAACACCCCCTTGCCTATGCCACGAACACTGAAAGCATCAAGCCACAGGCAGTTGTGGAAATGCTGCACAAACTCACCAAGGGCAACGCAATTATCGCCACAGAAGTGGGACAAAATCAAATGTGGACAGCACAGTTCTACACATTCGACAAAGCCCGCACCCTTTTAACATCTGGTGGCCTTGGCACCATGGGCTACGGCTTCCCCGCAGCCATCGGCGCACAAATGGCCTTCCCAGACAGCCTTGTGGTCAATGTCGCCGGCGATGGTTCCATTCAAATGAACATCCAAGAACTTGCCACCGCTGTGGAAAATAGACTTCCTGTAAAAATTCTTATTTTGAATAACGGTCACTTGGGCATGGTTCGCCAATGGCAAGAGCTGTTCTATAAGAAAAACTACAGCTATACAGGTATGGAAGGCCAGCCAGACTTTGTCCGTTTGGCAGAAGCCTATGGAGCAGAAGGATATCGCATCGAAAAAGCCAGTGAGCTTGAAGCAACACTGACAAAAGCGCTCTCCTCTCCTGCGACAGCTATTATTGATGTGCGGGTGGAGCGCGAGGAAAATGTGTGCCCCATCGTACCAGCCGGTGCCGCACTTGATGAGATGCTGCTTGTGTAGATGTACTTTGCGCCTGTAAAGGACATAGTACAAAGATCAGGAAATTGTATTTTTAATAAGGGCTAGTTATGCAACATATTTCATCAGGAAAGCATGTTCTGTCTGTCTTGGTTGAAGACGAGCCGGGGGTGTTGTCCCGCGTGGCAGGACTTTTTAGCGGACGAGGTTTCAACATCGCGTCCTTGAACGTGGCGCCGACCCTTGAACAGGGTGTGTCCCATATGACCATCACCACGACGGGCGATGAGCAAATTATTGAACAGATTATCAAGCAATTACGAAAGCTTGTCACTGTTATCAAGGTCGTGGATTTTTCGGAGTGCCACGCGGTTGAACGCGAAATGATGCTCATTAAGGTAAATGCTGAAGGAGCAAATCGCGGCGAAATTTTGCGCACAGTGGAAATTTTCCGTTGTCGCGTCATGGACGTGGGCGTGAGCGAAATGACCATTGAAGCTACGGGAAACCAAGAAAAACTAAGCGCGATTATCAATTTATTTCAGCGCTTTGGCATTAAGGAAATTGCCCGTACAGGAACTGTTTCCATGCGCCGTTCAAAGCAAGGTGAGTAGCAGGCTCTCGTGTTTTGTTTTTTTCTGCAAGGCTTGTAAGGGGTCTGTGCCCTTTAGGGTAAAACTTTTTTCCTAAAAAAGCTTTACCCCAAGAAGAAAAAAGTTTTTCCCAAACCCCTTTCAAAAAAACTTTTAGACTTTACAAGGCACTATACTGCGAGCCATGTCAATTTTACGATGCAAATACAGCTTATAAAGCTTATTTTATAAACACTCTAGACGAACTATATTTTGAGGATGACCATGAAAGTGTACTATGAAAAGGACGCAAATATTTCCCTTTTGAAAGATAAGACCGTAGCTATTATCGGCTACGGAAGCCAAGGCCATGCCCACGCGCAAAACTTGCGTGATTCCGGCGTGCGCGTGATTGTGGGGCAGCGTCCTGGTGGTGCGAATTTTGACCTCGCCAAAGAACACGGCTTTGAGCCTATTACAGCAGCAGAGGCCGCAAAACAAGCTGATATGATTATGATTTTGCTCCCAGACCAAGTGCAAGCCGCTGTCTATGAGCAAGACATTAAACCTCACTTGACCGCTGGCAAATCCTTGCTCTTTGCGCACGGCTTTAATATACATTTTGGTCAAATTGAACCACCGAA
>CAYJGA010000445.1:0-1816 GCA_964369255.1 uncultured Desulfovibrionaceae bacterium | reverse complement strand
ACAAAAAATTCAAACGCATGATCATCTTTGGCGAATTTATGGCCATTTCTGCGGTGGTCATGTGCATGCTCTTCATCGTTGTGGACATGGGTCAACCCCAGCGCCTCCTCAATATGATGCTGCATCCCACGCCGAACTCCGTCATGTTCTACGACATGCTCGTCCTCATGGGCTATCTTGTGTTGAACGTGGTCATCGGTTGGGTCACACTCGAAGCAGAACGCCTCGAAATCGATCCACCTAAGTGGATCAAATACATGATTTACTTGTCCATCATTTGGGCATTCTCCATCCACACTGTGACAGCCTTCTTGTACGCCGGCATCCCCGGTCGCTACTACTGGCTCACAGCCATCATGGCTGCCCGCTTCCTCGCCTCTGCGTTCTGCTCAGGCCCTGCCATCCTTCTTTTGCTCATGCTCCTTTTCAAGAAGCTGACAAAGTTCGATCCGGGCAAGGAAGCTGTGAAGACGCTCACCGTCATCATCACCTATGCCATGTGCATCAACGTGTTCTTCTACATCTTGGAAATCTTCACCGTATTCTACAGCGGTTTGACAAGCCACCAGTACCCCCTCATCTATCTCTTTGCGGGTCTGTACGGTGAAGTGTCATGGGTCACCACATGCATGTGGGCAGCAGTGCTCATGGCTTTCGGTTCCCTCGCCATCTTGGTGCCGCCCAAGTATCGCCACGATCCCAAGTTGTTGCCCTTCGCTCTTATCATGCTCGTCATCGCCTCTTGGATTGACAAGGGTCTTGGCTTGCTTATCGGTGGTTTCACACCGAACCCCTTCAAGGGTGTCACCATGTACACCCCCACACTGCCGGAAGTCACCATCGCTGTGGCCATCTACGCAGTGGGGCTTCTTGTGCTCTCCATCCTCTGGAAGATTGCGCTGGAAGTAAAAAAGGAAGCAGGCACCTTCTAGGCGCTTGCACCTACAGCTAATACATAAGGACGGTTCCCCGCGGAGCCGTCCTTTTTTGTTGCAAGGACTGCAAAAGCATTGTACTAAGGCAGTATACATTCTAAGGAGTTTCTTATGAAAAAAATGTCCGCATACGCTTTGCTATGCTTTGCTATGATTTTCAGTCTTCTTTCGATGACGCCAAGCACGGCACAGGCCACACAAGAGCCGAAAGCCATCCTCAATCCCTTGGACGCCTTAACAGGTAAGGTGTGGATGCAGTCTGCGCAAGAAAATAAACTGGCTCTTCTCTACGGTGTGGAGTGCAGTGTTGCCATTGAATACATTGTGACAGAAAAATTCCTTTCTGCGAAAAATAAAAATGTCACCATGGACGATGTCACCACAGAGATGAGCCTCTTCCCCATGTTTTGGATTACTGTGTTTGAAAACACTACCCGCGAGCACATTGCCGCAAGCATTGACGCGTGGTACAATGCCAACACCGGACAGCTCGACAGACCCGTCTTCGACGTCCTCTGGTACGAGCTCATGGAACCCAAACTCAAAGCAATGAAAAAACAATAACGAGGTAGCACTATGAAAAGAATGCTGATGGTTGGTGCGTTGATATTGGCACTGGGCGCAGGTTCAGGTTGTACAAATATGTCGAGAACATCCCAAGGCGCCCTCAGCGGTGCGGCCTATGGCGCCGCAGCCGGCGTGGGCATTGCTGCCATTGCCGGCGGCTCCCTCGGTTGGGGCGCCCTTGCAGGTGCAGGCGCAGGCGCCCTCGCAGGCGGGCTCGTTGGGCACGATCAAGAAAAGCGTCGCTGGTAGCAGGTATAATCGGCATTGTATTTTTTAAAACATGTGGGGGGGAAACTTTTTTTAGGAAAAAAAAG
>CAYJGA010000444.1:0-1842 GCA_964369255.1 uncultured Desulfovibrionaceae bacterium | reverse complement strand
TTAGCTAAACAATCGGCGCTTGCGAATGAAAGAGGGAAAAGATGTTTTGTTTTTTATATGAAACAGTCCGTTTAACCTCTGAAGCGCTGCGGCAAAAAACAAAGAATTTCGCATATAAGAGGAGAATGACTACATGCGCAGTAAAAAAATGACCGGCGGGCTGGAAAAAGCGCCGCATCGTTCCTTGCTGTACGCCTTGGGACTTACGCGGGAGGAAATGCGCCTTCCCCTTGTGGGCGTGGTGAACGCTGCCAACGAAATTGTGCCCGGTCACATTCATTTGGACAGAATAGCAGAGGCCGTGAAAGCCGGTGTTCGTTTAGCTGGCGGTGTCCCCCTTGAATTTCCGGCCATCGCCGTGTGCGATGGTCTTGCCATGAATCACAAAGGCATGCACTTTTCTTTACCCTCGCGGGAAGTTATCGCAGATTCCATTGAAATCATGGCCTCCGCCCATCCTTTTGACGCTCTTGTATTCATCCCCAATTGCGACAAAAGCGTCCCCGCCATGCTCATGGCTATGTTGCGCCTCAACATCCCCTCCATTCTCGTGAGCGGCGGCCCCATGCTCCCCGGCTTCACGCCGGACGCTGGCAGTACACAAGGCACAAAATCAGATTTAATTTCCGTTTTTGAAGGTGTTGGTCGTGTAAAGCGCGGTCTTATGACAGAAGAGGAGCTTGAAAATCTGGCCGAAGGCGCGTGCCCCGGTTGCGGCTCCTGCGCAGGCATGTTCACTGCAAATTCCATGAACTGTCTTTCAGAGGCCATGGGATTGGCATTGCCCTATAATGGCACCGCGCCCGCTATTTCTGCGGCTCGTATCCGTCTTGCCAAACAGTCAGGCATGAAGGTCATGGAGCTTTTGGAAAAGAACCTCTGTCCGCGAGATATTGTCACACAAAGCGCTCTGCACAATGCTGTGACTGTGGACATGGCGCTGGGCTGTTCCACGAATACTGTCCTTCATTTGCCTGCCATTCTCCGCGAAGCCGGCATCACATTAACACTCGATACCTTTGATGATATTAGTCGCAACACTGCAAATGTGTGTAAGCTCTCTCCTGCGGGTCAGCATCATATGCAGGATTTACACTTAGCAGGCGGCATTCCTGCTGTCATGCAAGAGCTTTTGCCTCTTATAAAGGCTGACGCGCTTACAGTGACGGGGGACACAGTGGCGAACAATCTCACAACATTGCAAGTGACAAACAAAAACACCGACGTCATCCGCCCGCTCGATAATCCCTATGCCGCACAAGGCAGCATCGCCATCCTGCGTGGGAATATCGCACCGGGAGGTGCTGTGGTGAAGCAATCCGCCGTGGCGCCGGAAATGCTCTGTCGGGATGTGCGGGCGCGGGTGTTCACATCGGAAGAGGATGCTATGCGCGCCATTTTAGACGGACGCATTGAAAAGGGCGATGCTGTCGTCATCACCCATGAAGGCCCCAAAGGGGGACCCGGCATGCGTGAAATGCTTTCGCCCACTGCAGCCATCACAGGCATGGGACTTGGAAAAGACGTGGCACTGCTCACAGACGGACGTTTTTCGGGAGGCACCAACGGCGCCGCCATCGGTCATATCTCGCCGGAAGCCGCAGACGGCGGCCCCATCGGACTTGTCCGCGATGGCGACATCATTCACATAGATATTCCTTCACGCGCACTCGAATTGCGCGTCAGCGAGGAAGTCCTCGAACAACGACGCGCAGAACCGCGCGCGCACATAGTAAAAGAACTCCATTCGCCCTTCTTGCGTCGCTATGCGCGATTGGTCACATCCGCCGACACGGGTGCTGCGTATAAAGTCTAAAAGTTTTTTTGAAGGGGGTTTGGGGG
>CAYJGA010000443.1:0-1860 GCA_964369255.1 uncultured Desulfovibrionaceae bacterium | reverse complement strand
GGGTTTTCTCAATAAATCCTTTAAACTGCTCCAAGAGCATTTTGCAAGCATAATTGCGAATGATTCACACAATCGGAATCACGTGTTCTCGCCCTGTTCCTGAATGCAACATTCCTCAAGTAAAAATGCCATAATACCTTGAAGATGGCGATATTGCGCCGTACAATACAAAGCACGCCCCTGTCGCTCCTGCTTCACCAAGCCCACAGAAACCAAGGCCGCAATATGATGGCTCAACGTCGACGCGGGGACACCCAAACTGCGCTGCAAAGCCCCCACCCGCGCACCAGCATGACCTGCGCGAATTAAATGTCTATAAATTCCAAGACGCGTCGGATGACCAAGCTCCTTCAACGCACGCGCAACACTTTCCACATCTAAAATTCTTTCTTCCAACATTTCACACCCCCAACACCACGCAACATACTCTACTTCAAAACAGATGGCAATTCACAGCCTGTTGAACACTTCACACACGCTGCCCCATAGATTTCAAAAACATTTCAAAAAAACAAATTACTGCGCCCTGAACACTTGACTCTAATTTTATTTCGATTATACTAGAAACATAAAAACAAGAAGGAGTCATTCATGGAATTTTTCACCGCTTACAAGCCAATGCTCATGAACGCCTTAGAAATGTTTCTTTTTCTAGGTATCGAGCTTTCTGTCCTTTTTATACTCATAAGTGCCGGCGTGAGTCTTTTGCAACAATATATACCAGATACGAAAATCCAATCCATCCTCGGAGGCTCAAACAAAGTCCGCGGCTACTTTCTTGCAGCAATCCTTGGCGCCGTCACACCTTTTTGCAGCTGCTCCACTATCCCCATGCTCCGCGGGCTCCTGCGCGCTCGCGCAGGTTTTGGCCCCACGCTCACATTCCTCTTCACCTCTCCCCTACTCAATCCCATCATTCTTGGTATATTCTTCATCACATTCGGATTCCATGTCACCTGCGTCTACACCCTCGTCGCCCTCGTAGTCTCCATCGTGGCTGGCATTATCCTCGAGGGCATGGGCTTTGAAAAGCATGTAAAGACAGAGTCCGCTACTGCACCGACAAGTTCCTGCTGCGGGACAAACGCTGCTGCACCAAATCCCACTGTGACCCCAGCGCCGCAAGCTGCGCCCTGCTGCTGCGACAGCAGCCCGCAGCCCACTCTCCAGCCTATGCCCATGCAAACATTACAGCCTCTCCAACACCCTCCTACAGCGCCCGCCGCCGAAACGAGTTCATGTTGTGCATCCACAGCAAAAGCCGAAGCAAGCTCGTGTTGTAGTTCTGCGCCCCACATGCCCGCGAGCGAAGCAAAGTTCTCGTCAAAGGTCAGCGCCGCCTTCCACGACGCATGGGGACAGTTCAAACATGTCTTTCCCTATCTTGCTCTTGGGGTGTCCCTCGGTGCGCTCATATACGGTTTTGTTCCGAGCGAATTTATTGCCACTTATGCAAGTGGCGACAGCATTTTTGCTGTGCCCATTGCCGCCATCATCGGCATTCCTCTCTATGTTCGCGTGGAAGCGCTCATTCCTTTAAGCGCCGTACTTGTCAACAAGGGTATGGGGCTTGGTGCGGTTATGGCGCTTATCATCGGCGGCGGCGGTGCCAGTTTGACGGAACTCATCTTGCTCAAATCATTTTTCCGCACGCCCATGATTATGGCATTTCTCGTAGTTATCCTTGGAATGGCTATGGTGGCGGGGTATTTATTCCAATACATTCTCTAAGAGCTGTTTCTAAATAAATTCCTTTGCCCTTTGCCACAGCTCTTAAAATGTCAAAACAAGTTCTTTTGTAGAAAACTACGAAACATCTCTTCAATCCTCCATCCGAAAGCGCCGATTGCCTAGCTAAAC
>CAYJGA010000442.1:1562-1884 GCA_964369255.1 uncultured Desulfovibrionaceae bacterium | reverse complement strand
ACGGGAGCGCTTGTGACTGTGTCAAAGACAAAGGTTGGCAGCTGGATGTCAAACACATGCTCAACATCATAGTAGTCGTCATCTTTGCCTTCTCCTCCGTAGACTTCCATATATATATTGGCAAAACAAGAAAAAATTCCTGTGTTTGCAAAGTTGATATTGAAAGACATCCCCTCATCTTTATCACAAAAATCACTAGCTAAGTCCTGAAAAATTAATACTTTGAAATTCTTCTCAAGTTTCAAAAGAAATCGTCTGTCTATCTCTATGTTTTTTTCACCATTGCTCGCCTCAAAACCCTGCTTTGCATCTTCAGTCTGCG
>CAYJGA010000442.1:0-1467 GCA_964369255.1 uncultured Desulfovibrionaceae bacterium | reverse complement strand
AATAACCAAGCTTTAGCAAATGGCTCTTACCTGTGCCATTTTCACCAATGATGACATTAAGCCCTTTGGAAAAGCGCAAGTCAACTTGTGAGAAGCATGTGAAGTTTTTTATATTCAGTGTATTTAACATAGATTTCTTTTTTAGGGTTAGAGGACACAAATACTAAGTGCCTTTTTATGGCATTTCCCTATCACAATACGCCTTCATATCACATTCCTTGCACCGTTTCGCATTCCGCTCATTCACCGTAAAGAGCTTGCCCTTCATGCAAGACACCACGTTTCCGACTTCTTCGATGGTGGCGTCCACGGCATTTCTTTTGAACGGAAAACGATAGGTGGGGACGCCCGTTTCTTCGCCTGTACAATAGAGGTTCATGGCGCTGACTTCAAGGCCATAACGCTCTTCCACCAAGTGCGCGTAGATTTCCAGTTGACGCTTGTGGCGGTCGAGCAGAACGCGCTCCGCGTACTGGTTCGGCTTCGCCGTAGACTTGAAGTCCACGATTTCCACAGTATTGCCCAAACCTTGAATAAGGTCAATCCTGCCCACCAAGATATAATCGTCTTTTACGAGGGAAACGTCAATTTCCGTTGCCCGAATGTCATCCCACGCGCCGCCCTTGCGCTCCACATAGCGAAGCACATGTTGCAAGGCGGACTCGCGCACAGGCGGGGCAAGAAACACACGCTCCTTATGACTGAGGTTGGCATAATTCACATCAAACCATAGTTGCACATTGTCATGATTGATAAGTTCCGGCGTTCCCCGCAGGACGGCCTTGTGGACATCCTCAATGGTCTGATGCACCAGTTGACCAAAAAGCATGGGGGCAACGCGCACGGGCGTAAACTCCCAATGCTTGAAAAACTGATATTGGCGCGGGCATTCCTCATAGACTAAGACGTGGGATGTGTAGGAATATCGTCCCTTGAACGCTGATGGGCGCACGGCGTCCACGCGCAGTCCCGAAAAATCCACAGTGCGCCACACGGGCAAGGACGTATAGAATGGTTGGAACTGACGTCGCGGGATTTTCAATGCGCCTTTTGTGGTGCGCTCCTCTTGGCACGTCAGCACAAGCAGGTTCTTTGCACGGGAAAAGGCTGTGTAGTACAAGCGTTTGAAATCAAAGTCCTTCATGCGTTCGAGAGGTTCAAAGGCTGTTCTGCTGTAATATTTTTCCTGTAAAATCTCGTCAAGTTCCGTGTGCTGTTTGCGTGGTGAGGCATGGAGCGACCCCACCACGGTCACGGGAAATTCCAGACCCTTGGCTTGGTGGATGGTCATGAAGGCCACGGCGCCTTGGGGTGTGGCGTCTTCGTTGTCCTCAAATTCCGTGATGCCGCCGTCCTCAAGGTAACGCAAGAAATGATTGAAGAAGTCTTGGAAATTTTTCTTCAAATATTTTGGGTGCAAAACTTGTATATGGTGAAAATATTCAAACTTCACTAGAAGCTGTGAGA
>CAYJGA010000441.1:0-1888 GCA_964369255.1 uncultured Desulfovibrionaceae bacterium | reverse complement strand
CATAACGTGCACTTATGCCATTTCTCGCCATCGGGTAGCGCGCAAAATCAGTTCCAGGGCCAAACTGATCATGAATAACGTCAATAAAATCTGAAACATACTGTAGAGTTTGTAGCAAACTCGTGTCTCCTTGCAAATGAGGAGTGGCTTGCGTTAGAGACTTCGCCTCATCGCATAATGCTTTAATTTGATGCCAGCCGTCGGTAAGGTTGTTTTTTTGTGCATTGTTTATTTGTTTTGCGTAAAAAATATATACCTTAAGATATAGTTCGATGGCATGTACCGCATTAAATAGGATGGGAAAAATCCATGAGTCGCAGTTCTTTCTATCATGCTTCTCTATCAAGGCATCTATGCTGTATAAACTATTTTGAGCATATCCATAAGCGATATTAAACATTTGATTATCGTGGTTTTCTTCGTCAACAATACCCCATTTCAAATCTGAAAAACAAGACGTATTACCTGCAACAGTAAAAATATCAGACGGTTGTTTGTGCTTAGCGTTTATTATTCCTTGAGACATATTAACCTCATAGATGTTTAGTTTAAATTTATTTTTTTGCGATACTCATATGAAACGCGAAAGTTTAATGAGAGTATCGTGTTACCTTGCGCTTAAAAACTCAAAAGCACCCTTGCATTACAATTCAGTGCCTCCGCCAATCGCGTAGCATTTTTCTTGCCAATGGGGCGCTTACCGTTTTCCATTTCGCTGATATGACGGATGGGAATACCTGTGCGCTCAGAAAGCTGCTTTTGCGTTAAATCCTCTCGGTAACGGATTCCGCGCAAATACGTTGCCGGAATATCCTCTTCTTTCATGTCAAATGCTTCACGCCAGGGGATACTCTCGTTTACCTCATGTAGCCCGTAGCTTTGCATTGTTTGCAGCACCTTTTCAACCATGTGTGGAGGGACAGAAAAGGAAAGCTCCACGTTCTCAGTAAGGGGCTTTTTCGTGTGTTCCAACATATTGCACCTCAATTAATTGTATACCTTTTTCCATGACTTCCCATACTGCCACATAGCACGGCTTACCCTTTTTAATGTGGCAATGGTGTTTACGAGTTCCGAGCTTACTATAATTAGGCCAGTCACCACGAACTGGGCCGCCGTGCTCCATGTCCACCAACAAAGCCGCAAAAACATCCTGCACAGCCTTGGGCAGCTTCTTACGTTGCTTTTGCGCCTTTGAAGAAAGAGTTACGTCCCACATCAATCCACCATCCTTCGGAGGAGCATTACTGTTTTTTAGTACAATGTCAAGCCCTAATATTTATACAAGCTCTTACAAAAAGGCAAAAATTATACACTATACATGAACAATTGCAAGCATACTGATATACTTGAAAAAATTTTGACATTTATTGAGGGTACTATTCCATGGACAAGGGCACAAACAACAAGCGCCACCCCATCTATGACGATGAGGTGGCGCTTGTCTATGGCTCTTACCTGAGCGTTGCTCATGGGTAGTGGTGTGTGTTTCGTGCTTTTTACTCAGCCTTTATCCTTCTCTTGAACTCCAGCACCGTCGCAGGTTCTTGCGGCAGAAGTGCCCCCTGCAAAGCCTTGACCGCTTGCCTTTCAGCCGTCGGGCAGAGGTGGGCATAGCGCATGGTCATCTTGATGTCTTTGTGGCCTAAGAGCTTGGAGATCGTGAAGAGGGGCGTTCCTGCTTTGGCGTGCCAAGAGGCGAATGTGTGGCGCAGGCTATGGAAGCACACCTTTTGTCGTGGGTCGTCAATGCCGTCATTAAAGCCCAAGGCTACAATGGCGCGGTCAAAGGTGCGTGATATTTCTTTGTGCGTAAACAGCCGCTCATTGCTTCGTAAGCGTCCAATAAGCCCCATCTTCCCATCCTATGCAGCTATGGCATAATGCT
>CAYJGA010000440.1:0-1891 GCA_964369255.1 uncultured Desulfovibrionaceae bacterium | reverse complement strand
CCCCTTTCAAAAAAACTTTTAGACTTTACAAAACACTTGGCGCTTTTTAAGGAAAATATGTTCGCAAAATGCTGTGCCACTCCTTTTGATGTGCGGGAACGTGTGTCATGCTTTGTGGCTGTAGTATCCAAAATGGCACACTGCGTACTTGCGGTGTCAAATCATTATGCGCGGCGTCTTCGTGCATACCATGGTCGGCTGTGACAATCACTGTACTGCCAGACGCGCACCACGTCGGCACAAAGTGCGCAAGAAGCATGTCTATGTGGCGCACGGCGTTCCTATAGGCAGGGCTGTCAAAGCCGTATTTGTGCCCTGCGTTGTCAACACCCATGGTGTGGATGAGCAAAAAATCGGGCGAGTACTGCTTTTCTAAGAGGGCGGCATCATAAAAAACATGGTCGTCGGGATAGGCGTCGTTCGTATAAAACATGCCATAGGGTAGGGGGCTGGTTGGCTCGTTGAGCCAGCGGTGCTGAAGTGGGTCGAAGGGGGCGCCGTGATACAGTTCATACATCCAGTAATACGCGGCGGCGGCGCATGTGCGCGAGGTGGCGTGCATGTGCGCAAAAAAATTGTTTTTGGCCTGCTCTTCTGGCAATGCTTTGAAAGTATTGCTTACAATGCCATTCTCAAGAGGCTCAACACCCGTAAAAAGCGTCGCATAGATGGGGCGCGACAGCGTCGGCAACGCACAGTCCATAATCCCGCACAGCGCGCCGCGTTGCGCGTGCGCTGCCATATAGGTCATGTGCTGGGTGCAGACTGCGCTTAAACCATCAATCAGAACAAAAACAAGCTGTGCCATAACTGCGACCCCTTTTCCGGTCATATAATTGCGACGTTCTCAGTGTGCTTTTTTGAGAAAGTCCTTCCTTGAAAATATTGAAGGGGGAACTTTTTTTCTTGAAAAAGTTCCCCCCTTACAAATCCTTTAAAAACTTTTTAAGCCTTACAGAATCCTAAAACGTCGCTTGCAAGAATGCAAATAATTGCTTCTGATTGCCGGGGCGGGGATTGTTGCCCATGAGGCGAGCGGCGGCGGCGGCGCGGGTGGCGATGCCTTCAAGGTCATCTTCCTTGACGCCGTAAGGTGCAAGGCCGATCTTGATGTCGAGGTCATCAAGGAGTTGACGCATACGCACAGGCGCTTGACGGGCGACGCTGAGGGTGTCGCGTTGATATTCTTCGCCGAGTATTTGTGCCACTGTGGCGTACTTTTCAGGGCGCGCCATGATGTTGTATTCCATACAGGAAGGTGCAAGGCAAGCCATGAGCAGACCATGGGGGAGGTTGTATGCCCGTGGAACTGCGGTGCCAATGGCATGGATGATGCCATTTTGCGTGTTGGAGAAGCCCATGCCGGCCAAAGTGGAGGCGTAGAGCATGTCTGCGCGTGCTTCTAAGTCTTGACCGTTCACATAGGCGCGGCGGATGCTGCGTGCGATGAGGGTCATGGCTTGAAGATTTAAGGCATCTGTAATAGGCGTTGCGGCCTTGCCTACATAGGACTCCATGGCGTGGACGAAGGCGTCGACGCCTGTCATGGCGGTGACATGTGGGGGGAGGCCGACGGTCATTTCGGGGTCAAGGATGACGGCTTTGGCATACATGTAGTCGCTGACAACGCCGAGTTTTGCGCCACTGGCCTTGTCGGAGAGCACAGAAATGGACGTAACTTCACTGCCTGTGCCTGCGGTTGTGGGGATGTACAATGCAGGGGCACAAGGTTTGGGAACTTGGTTTACGCCAAAATATTTTTCAATGGGGCCTTCGTTGGTCATGAGGACACAGGCGGCCTTCGCGCTGTCGAGGGCGGAACCGCCGCCGAGGCCGACGACGAGGTCTGCGCCAAATTCGCTGGCTTGCCGGGCGATTTTTTCAATGGAAG
>CAYJGA010000439.1:0-1894 GCA_964369255.1 uncultured Desulfovibrionaceae bacterium | reverse complement strand
CCCCAAGAAAAAAACTTAAACAAAAAAAGCTTTCCCCCAAACCCCTTTCAAAAAACTTTTAGACGTGACAAAGCACTAAAATGACGAATACATCTCCCTGTCCTGTTCGCTAATTTCCCGCACAACACGACATGGCACACCCACGGCGACAACATTGGCAGGAATATCCTTTGAGACCACACTGCCCGCGCCGATGACGCTGTTGTGCCCAATGGTCACCCCCGGCAAAATGCTCACATGCGTCCCAATCCAGACATTATCTTCGATAGTTATACCACGGGCAAACTCAAGCCCCGCATTGCGCCGCTCATGGTCAACAGGATGCCCCGCTGCGGAAATACAACACTGGGGCGCAATAAATACATTGTTGCCAATGGTCACAGGCGCCGCGTCCAAAATAATAAGATTGTGATTTGTATAGAAATCATCGCCGATGGTGATATTGTAACCATAGTCACACCAAAATGGCGCCGTCACCACACAGTTTTTCCCCACACTTTTAAAAATACCCCTCAAAGCCTCACGCTGCGCAGCAAGGGCAGAAGGTAAAAGTTGATTAAATAAATGACATAAGTCCTTGCATCGCGTCCTGAGCGACAGCAGTTCCTCATCATAATTGGCGTCATATAAAATGCCCATTTCGCATTTTTCTTTTTCTGTCATGATGTTACATCCTTATCATTCTGGTATAATAAGAGAATAAAAACAAAAACATGCTTGTCACAAAAACTGTAAACATGTCAAAAAACACAGCTTGACGCACAACACAAAGTGTGCAAAAGCATGGGCATGCAAAGCGCACAAGGAGAAACTATGTCTACACCATCACCACACCGCTGTGGCTGGGTGGCTCTTATGGGGCCGCCAAATGCAGGAAAGTCAACGCTGCTCAACGCCATTTTAGGCCAAAAAATCAGCATTGTCACCCCACGACCGCAAACAACTCGTAACCAAATTGTGGGTATCCTCACAGAACCGGAAGGCCAAATCCTTTTCATGGATACGCCCGGCATGGCGGAAGTGCGCGGACGCCTGAGTAAAACCATGATTCAATCTGCGTGGCAAAGTATGGCGCAGGCCGATATGATCGCCCTCATGCTCGACGCAAACCTCTATATCCGCAAACCGGAATTTCTTGAGCGCGACCTTGCCGCCCTCGGACATGCCCTCGCAGAAGAAGAGCGCTTTGTATGCATCATCGTCAATAAAGTCGACCTTTTTGCCGACAAGTCTAAGATGTTGCCCCTGCTCACGCGTCTGAGCGAAATGTTCCCCAAGGCAGAAATATTTCCCGCATCTGCCCTCAAACGAGACGGACTGCCAGCCCTCAAAAAACTTATTTACAGCCACCTCCCCGAAGCACCCGCACGCTATCCCGAAGACCAAGTCTCCACCGCGCCTGTCCGTTTCCTCGCCTCCGAAATCGTGCGTGAAAAGCTCTTTTTACAGCTCAAGCAAGAAGTGCCCTATTCCGTCGCTGTCGATATTGAACAATGGGAAGAAGACCCTGAAAATAATCAAACCATTATCAACGCCGTCATCTATGTGGCACGCCCTTCCCACAAGGCCATGGTCATAGGACGCGCAGGCGCCACCATAAAAAGCATCGGCACAGACGCACGCAAGGAAATTATCAGCCTCATCGGCGGAAAAGTCCACCTTGAGCTGTGGGTCAAGGTGCGCGAGCACTGGACAGAGGACATCAACTTCATCCGCGGGCTTGGCATGATGCCAGAATAAAACACAGAACCAGCTCATTTTAATTTGTTTTTTTGAAAGGGGTTTGGGGGAAAGCTTTTTTTGTTTTTTATTTTTTATTTTTTTGTTTAAGTTTTTTTGTTTAAGTTTTTTTCTTGGGGGGAAACTTTTTTAGGAAAAAAAAGCTTTCCCCCCA
>CAYJGA010000438.1:0-1895 GCA_964369255.1 uncultured Desulfovibrionaceae bacterium | reverse complement strand
CCTCCCTTGGCGACAAGCTCTGCCATGGACGCTGGCAAGGGCGGACATTGAATGGTCGCGCTTGTGCGTTCATTCCGAATGAGACCTGTGCTCGCATCTACAGAAAGAGTGTCGCCGTCGGCGATGCTTGCGACGTCATCGCCCACTTCCATGAGCATCAGGCCCATATTGAAGGCATTTCTGTAGAAAATGCGTGCAAAACTGTGTGCGATGACAAGGTGCATGCCTGCGCCAAGGATAGCCAGCGGCGCATGCTCGCGGGACGAACCGCAGCCAAAGTTGCGATCGGCGACGATAATATCGCCTGCGCTCACGCGCTGCACCCATCCGGCCTCAAGACCTTCCATGCAATTTTTCCCGAGGACGTCGCGGTCGGCAGACACAAGAAAACGGGCGGGGATGATGGCGTCGGTGTCGATATGTTCGCCCACGCGGTGGACTTTTCCATGAAATTTCATAAGTATATACCTCTCTCAATGCACGCTTATAGGGAAGCAGGGCCGCAAATGTCGCCGGTGACGGCGGAGGCGGCTGCCACGATGGGGCTTGCAAGGTAGACTTCCGATGAAAGGCTGCCCATGCGCCCTTTGAAGTTGCGGTTTGTGGTGGCAATGGCGCGCTCGCCGTCGCCTAAGATGCCCATGAAGCCGCCAAGGCAGGGGCCGCATGTGGGCGGACTGATGATGCAGCCGGCGTCGGCGAAAATCTCAAAGAGTCCTTCCTTCATGGATTGCTTCCACACCGCAGGCGTGGCGGGGATAACAATGCAGCGCACATTCTTATGCACTTTGCGTCCCTTTAAGATGAGCGCCGCGTCGCGCATGTCGCTTATGCGTCCGTTTGTGCAAGAGCCGATGACGACTTGTTGCACGGGCACATTCTTCACTTCGGATACGGGTTTCACATTGTCCGGCAAGTGCGGGCAGGCCACGACAGGTTCCAAACCTGTCACATCAAAGCGCACATGACTCTCATATTCTGCGCCTGCGTCGGCGCTGATGGGCTTTTGCCCCGGGCGATTATGGGCATCTCCATAGGCAATGGTGGCTGCATCCGCTGCAAAAAGCCCCACCTTGCCACCCGCTTCGATAGCCATGTTCGCCATGGTCATGCGGCCTTCTACGGAAAGATTTTCGATGACAGCGCCGTCAAATTCCAGCGCGCGATACAGCGCACCGTCCACGCCAATCTTGCCAATCAGCATTAAAATCAAGTCCTTTGCGCGCAACCACTGCGGCATCGTCCCCTCATAACTCACGCGGATGGACGGTGGCACCTTGAACCATGTCTCGCCAAGCGCCATGCCGCCTGCCACGTCCGTGGAGCCGAGTCCCGTGGCAAAGGCGCCCACGCCGCCGTAAGTACATGTGTGACTGTCTGCGCCGATGACTACATCGCCCGCACCCACAAGGCCGCGCTCCGGCAAAAGGGCATGCTCAATGCCGCTCTCGCCGCCTTCGTAATAGTGCGTCAGCCCCTGTTCTTCCGCAAACTTACGGCTTACGAGGACTTGGTTAGCGGACTCAATATCCTTCTGCGGCGTGAAGTGATCCATGACAAAAACGACCTTGTCCTTGTCAAAGACGCGGCTTGCACCCATTTCCCGAAAGGATTTAATAGCAAGCGGAGCAGTAATATCATTACACAATACAAGGGACAGTTGACAACGCACAATTTGACCGGCGTCTGTAATAGGCTGGTCAGTATGCGCTTGCAGCAATTTCTGGGCAAGTGTTTGAGGCATTATATTCTCCTTAAAGGGCATTCTATATTTATTTTTTTGTGGAAGGAAGCTCAAAAAAGCATTTGAGCTGAATGGGCAAAGAGAGTTCTTGTATATAAACCTACAAAATATCTCTTCAATCCTCCAATCGAGAGCGCCGATTGTTTAGCTA
>CAYJGA010000437.1:0-1897 GCA_964369255.1 uncultured Desulfovibrionaceae bacterium | reverse complement strand
AGGCCCCCTTCAAAAAAACCATCTGTTTAGCTAAACAATCGGCGCTTTCGGATGGAGAATTGAAGAGGTGGTTTGTAGTTTTATACAAAAGACTCGGTTTGACCTCTTCAGAAGAGTGGCAAAATGCAAAAGAGTTTATTGGGAAACAGCTCCTAGGCAATCGGCGCTTTCGGATGGGAAATGCAAAAAAGCATTTGAGGTAAATGCGCAAAGCGAGTCAACTTTCAAAGCTACACTTTGAGTGTTGACAATACGCTAGTTCTTGTTTTATTTGGAAGTTTTTTAAGTGTTTTTTCGTATTTACAAGGTAAGAGTACCAATACATGCACCATACATCTGATGTCATAGCACACATACAAGCATTACGCGCAGAAACTCCTCAGCTGCGTATAAGTTTTGTCTCCGGTTTTTTCCGCATTATACATATCGGTCACATTCGCCTTTTGCGTTTTGCTAAGGAAACAGCAGATATTTTGGTGGTTGGTATTTTACCCGAACCGGAACAACCCATCACTCAAGCACAGCAGCAAGGCAGGCTTGAAGCCATTCAATCTATAATCTCTGTTGATTACGCAGAGCTGACATGTGACCTCGGCGCCTTTTTGGAACAACTCAAGCCCGACTTTGTGATTAAGGGCAAGGAACATGAGCTAAAACATAATATAGAACAAAGCATTTTAGACAGCTATGGTGGTTTATTGTTATTCACTGCTGGTGTGACCGGCACTGACATCTCAGACAACCTCCCCCTCCACAAACCGGAAATAGTGCAGCTTGCTTATCCGCAAGAATTTTGCCGGCGCCACGCGATACGTTCAAAAGACTTACTTGGCATTATGAAGGCGTATACCAAGCTCAAAGTATGCATTGTGGGCGACATCATTGTTGATGAGTACATTAACTGCGAGGCTCTTGGCATGTCCCAAGAGGATCCGACCATCGTGGTCAGCCCTTTAAGCAGTGAAAAGTACCTTGGCGGTGCGGGGATTGTTGCCGCCCACGCTGCCGGCTTGGGGGCGCAAGTGAAGTTTTTCTCTGTGTGCGGAGAGGATGATACGGCGCACTTCGCGGAACAAAAGCTTGCCCAATATAATGTGGAGAGCTTTCTTTTTCGCGACAAAAGCCGACCTACGACCTTGAAGCAGCGCTTTCGATGCAAGGGAAAAACGCTCTTACGAGTGAGCCATTTGCGCCAACACGCCATAAGTTATGATCTCGCTCAAGCCATGTTTACGCGCATCGCCGAGAGTCTCGAAGAAGCGGATTTAGTGATATTTTCAGACTTTAACTACGGGTGCCTGCCGCAATTTTTTGTGGAAAAGCTCATAGAAAAAGCCACAGCGCACGATATTATGATCAGCGCCGACAGCCAGTCATCGTCACAAGTGGGTGATGTGTCACGCTTTACGCACGCAGCTCTGCTCACGCCTACAGAAAGAGAAGCACGCCTTGCCTTGAAAGATTTTGAATCCGGATTAGTCGTGCTCGCTTGCAAGCTTATGGAAAAAGCGCATGCAAAAAATGTTGTGATAACCCTTGGGGAAGCGGGAAGCTTAGTACAAGCAAATATCACTGACCAAATTCCGGCGCTCAATGGGAATGCCATCGACAGCGCAGGTGCGGGCGATTCCTTCCTCGTATCCACAAGCCTCGCCCTTGCCGCCAAAGCCACCATGTGGCAAGCAGCAAGCCTTGGTTCCATCGTCGCAGCCATACAAGTGAGTCGCGAAGGCAATATTCCTATCTTACGAGAGCTCGTGATGAAGCATATCACTCAATGGTAACCCACGATGTTCGCTTTCTTTCTTTTTTCTTGAGGGAAAGCTTTTTTTTCCTAAAAAAAGTTTGCCCCCAAGAAAAAAATAAAAAAAGCTTTGCCCCCAACCCCCCGGGAAAA
>CAYJGA010000436.1:0-1900 GCA_964369255.1 uncultured Desulfovibrionaceae bacterium | reverse complement strand
TGTCCTTAGTGGGGGCGACACCCACTGTGGCCAATCGCGGGTAAAATCCCTTCGTCGTGAGCCAAGGCACCATCAATGCCACGCAGTATGTTATCCAGAGCACAGGCGCCCACGGCGCCACGGACGGCGAGCTTGTGACCTATGGCGCAGAAGACGCGTCGGGTTCGGGAACGGTGGACGAAGCAGCCAGCAAAACGTTTACCATCCGCGTGCTCAACGAAACGCACTTCATATTGGAAGCTGCGGACGGCACACTCTTCACTGCTGAAGAGATTTTTGCCTTGGCAGGGGAGAACTTTGAACTTGGCAAGTCTGTGGACGGCCTGTCCTTACTCAATGAGAATATCTTCGGCAGTGAGAATAACGATGGGCTGTTGCATTATATTCCCATGGATGACCACGGTTTATCCACGGGTCAGGCTCTTGTGCTCCATGGGAAGGACGATGACGGCAATGCCACGCAGACGACCTATTATGCGGTTGTGTTTGATGAAAACAAGTTTGGCCTTGCGGCAACGTATAATGAAGCCATGCGCGGTCTTGCGCTGGGCGTTGACCTCTTGCCCATGAAGGGCACGCTGAAGAATTTAAGCTCCGGCGTCTATGTGAATGCCACAAGTTCCGACAAGACCATCAACCTTGCAGGCCAGCTCTTCACAGGTCTTGGACCCACGCGCAGCCTGTTCCCTGCCTACAGTACCTTTAAGACGACCGACACAAAGGCAGCCACAAAACTGCACCTTATGGATTTGAAGGCGCTGCCTTCCAAGTTCTCCGGCGGCCTGCCAAAGCGTCATCCAAGCTCTTCCGAGGGCATGGGTATGACCTTCCAAGTGCTTGACTTTGAACATGATACGCAGGCTCGCGTGGGCAGTTCCGGCAAGAGCAGTGCGTCCACCTTGCTCATGGGCGATTCCTTCTCCATCAATGCCTCCATGGACAATGGTTTCTTCTCCTTGCTTCTTGCGGGCGCTTCCGGCAAGGATTCGGCTTTGTCCGGCAGCCTTGGATGGATTATGGTGGATAATACCACCATCGCGGACGCAAGCATTGGCGCAGGTATGATGCAAGTGGGTCGCATGGGGCATATGGGCGACCTGTCCATCACAGCCTATGACGAAACATATTATACACAGCTTTCTATTTCCTTGAATACGGCGGAATCGGCTATGGGCGGCACCTTCTTTGTGCAGGACATAAGCCGCCAAACCATTGCAGGCATCGGCTATGCCAATGAAGACGACGCCGCGGCGCAAGGTTCCATCTTTGTGGCAGGGGAAGCCACCGTGGACGCGCACGCCACGGGGCAAAATATCGCCGTGGTGGTGGGCGCGTCTGTGGCCACGTCTGCGCAAGCGCCGGAAAAGCCGGAAGACAAAGCGAATTATGATCCCCTTGATGTGCGAACACATTACAGTGGTTTGGAAAACATTCTGAAAAAAGCCAAGCCTCCGGTGGTGGAAGACCCCAATAGCCCGACGCAGGGTCTTAAAAAGAAAGGCAATACGGGCGAGCAGTTGTATTCCGACTATACCTCTGCCCTGACGCCTCCGGCAGCCAAGACCGACCCTAATGCTGCGCCCACCGCGCCGGAAGATAATCCTACAGACTCGCACTCAAACGAAGATGTAACCACAGCCATTGCGGCTCAAGGTCTTGTGAGTGTGTATAATGAGGAAACAAAGGCGCTTGTGCGTGACCTTTCCACCCTTGTGGTGGCGGGCTTTGTGGCGCGCGCTCTGAATGATACAAAGCAATACATCGGCGCGGGCGCCATGGCTGTGGGGCTTCAAAGCAGTAGCTTGCCGGGCACGCCGCCTTGGGTGCCGGGCGATCCGCCGCTGCAAGATGACCCCACCGAAGAGCGTGGCGGCATGGGTATCGGTGCTGTGCTTCTTGC
>CAYJGA010000435.1:0-1900 GCA_964369255.1 uncultured Desulfovibrionaceae bacterium | reverse complement strand
CATCTGTTTAACTAGGTAGTTGGCGCTTTTTAATGAAAAAAGCCACGTGTTTTTTAAAAAATTTTCTGCACTCTCAGACGATATAGTCAATTAAGTTAAAAATATTATCACTATGCTAAGTAACATACTTCAATAAAGGCTCATTTCTATTGCTAGTGCTGCTATTTTTTAACTTAGACCGCTATAACTGTGAACCTCAAACTATCTCAAGCGTATTTTGCAAGTATAACTGAGAATAGTTCACACAATCGGATGACGTGCTTTCTTTACGACCTTGACACAGAAACATGTGCTTTCACAACAAAACTACGCCGTCGTATCGTCTCCAAGCATGCTTAATGCAATACTTTTTTCCTTATGCATCCTATTGCGTACAGAGTCTTGCACGGCTTGCGTCGACGAACCAAATTGCTCCGCGCGGATTGCATAGACATTATTTATGAGTGCCTTCTCAAAGTCCTTGCCTTGAGGGGCAGTTTTCCCTGTGTCTATCCCATCAATATTGTTCACAGCGCGACCAAAAATACGCGCCGCGCCCGTTGGGCCGTGTTGCACAGCTGTGCTCCACAACACTTCCTGCATGGCAGGGGAAAGCTGGTCTTCATCAATAGGCGTTTTATTTGTTATGGCCTGCAAAGCGGGCGCATAGTGGCTGTCATAAATGAATTGCTCCTGCAAAGCCCCAAAACGCTCCGGCTCCTCAGCCGCCAGTGTGCGCCACACATCGGGCATTTCGCCGCTTCTGCTGCCAGTATTGGAAGGGCCGGCATCGCGCAAACGCTTCGCCATATCCGGCGCCGCGGTGTCGAGGAAGTTCAAAAAATTATCCATACTGCCTACGCGGGACGCAATCTGATACTTTCCATAAGACGTCCCACCCACACGGTCATAGCCAATGGCAGAAATTCCGGCGCTGCCTGATTCAAATTGGGAGGCCAGACTGCCAATGCCGCCGCTCTTGTCAGCGCTGGCAGTGCGCGGCGTCACAGAACGCTCAGGCATATTCCGCGAAATGCCCTCAAGCCGCCCTCCGCGATGCGTATGTGCAAGGGCGTGCGCCTTGATAGAACCCGACAGAGGCGCACCGGAAACTCCGTTCATGCTGAAGCTTCCGATAACTGTGCGCAAATTGCGCACTGCACCGTCATTGCGCGCCATGTCCAGAAGCGTTCCGCCGCTGCTGATTTGCATTCCCATTTGTTCTAAAGCTTGCATGCGCTGCTTGTCAAAGTCCGCTTGTGCAACAATATTTGCACGCGCTGCCATTTCCTTATTCTCAGGCGCCACCTTATCCATCACCATACCCAGAGGGCCAGCCAGCTGTTTGGCAAGCTCGGGGGAAATTTTGGGAGCATTACCGACGGCCTGCTCCTGCTCTTCCAGAACATCTGCAAAGGGTGCCTGTACTTGCCCGCTGGTGGCAATGGTCGCACGGCGCAACGAATTTGTCTCTACATTTGTATTTGATATAAGCCCAGAGTTTACGGACATACGCTCCTCCTCACAACAATGCTATCAAAATCATTTTTCGAAATTATTCCATACCTACATCGCCACTCTACAAAAAAAAGTGGCAATATGGGCTTGTTGCAAGAAAAGCTCCATTCTTAATATTTCAAAAGCTTAGGCGATATTGCCAGTTTTTTGAACGCAGAGTACAAAAGGCATTTGACAACATCTTGACACTTTTGCAAACCAGCTGATTACCTAGGCGCTGTTTCTAAATAAATTCTTTTGGATTTTGCCACAGCGCTCAAAAGGTCAACCAAAACATCTTTTTCACTCTTTCATTCGAGAGCGCCGATTGCCTGTGCAAACAGCTGATTTTTTTGAACGAAAAAACAAAAGTAAAGTTTTTTGTACAAAAAGACAAAACATCTTTTTCACTCTTTCATTCGAG
>CAYJGA010000434.1:0-1910 GCA_964369255.1 uncultured Desulfovibrionaceae bacterium | reverse complement strand
TGTCAGCGCTTAATCGTGTCACCATGCAGTTCAACAAATTCCCTCCCATTGTTTCCACCGTATGTATTTTTATAGGCGATGTTTTTTGGCTGTGCTTTAGCTGTGTTATGGCGTGGTATGGCTATAAAGCTATTGTCGACTTGGCAGAATTTCCTTATTATACTGCTGCGTTGGATTGGAACTTAGCTTATGTTTATCTCATTTTTCCCATCGCTTTTTCGCTCATGGGCATTCGCATTATTCAGGTCAATGTCATCAAGTTTATCTTGCACAAGGACATTGAAGACCCTGACCAAGCAGCCATTGAGGAAAGTCGGCATGTGCTTGCCGACAAGGGGGAAGACGTATGATTCCAGATATTACTTCGGTTCAGATTGCACAAATACTTTTTGTATCGTTTTCAATCTTGCTTTTAATTGGCACGCCTATCATGGTGGCACTTGGTATTTCCGCCATGTTGAGCTTTGTGGTGGCGGGGACAGATTTAAGTAATATGATTCAGATGGCCTTTTCTTCCATGACCTCCTTTCCGCTCATGGCTCTTCCTTGCTTTGTGCTTGCCGGTGCGTTGATGGAAAGTGCGGGTATGTCGCGAAGGCTTGTGCATATAGCGGAAAATATTGTGGGGCCTATTCCCGGTGGCCTTGCTGTTTCTACGGCTCTTTCTTGTGTTTTTTTTGGTGCCATTTCTGGTTCTGGGCCTGCTACGACGGCGGCGGTGGGCATGCTCATGATTCCTGCTATGACGAAACGTGGATATGATGCGGGTTATGCGGCAGCCGCAACAGCCACCGCAGGTGGTGTAGGGATTGTTATTCCGCCAAGTATTCCTATGGTCATTTATGGTGTATCTGGCCAACAGTCGATTACAAAAATGTTTATGGGGGGCATTATTCCGGGCATTCTTATTGCGCTTGGGTTGAGCTTCCTTCATATGTACTTGTGTCGAAACTTGCAGACGACGGGCGCGGTACAGTGGTCTATGAGTAGTCTGACGAAATCTTTAAGGGATGGTGTCTGGTCGATGCTTGCGCCCATTATTATCTTGGGTGGCATTTATGCGGGCTGGTTTACGCCTACTGAGGCGGCCGTTGTGGCGATATTTTACACTATATTTGTGGGAATTTGTATACATCGGGAGTTGGATTTTAAGAGCTTTATGCGCTGTTTGAAGACAACATCTTGGCTTACGGGTCGCGTGCTTGTGCTTGTATTTACGGCCTATGCTTTCGGTCGAATTTTGACAGAATATCGTATCCCAGCGGAAATAGCTGAATGGATTTTAGGCTTTACAGATAATGTTGCTGTGGTCTGGGCATTTGTCATTGTACTTTTGCTTTTCCTTGGAATGTTCATGGAAACATTGGCACTTATCTTGTTGGTGACGCCTGTATTGTTGCCTGTGATGATGGCGTATGGCGTGGATCCTATTCATTTTGGTGTTATCTTGGTGTGCTGTTGCGGCGTTGGTTTTTCAAGCCCACCCTTAGGGGAAAACCTTTTCATTGCATCCGGCATATCGAAGGTCAGTCTTGAGGAGCTGGCTGTGAAGGCACTGCCCATGATGGCTGTGAACGTGTGCGTCATTATCCTCTTGGTTTTATTCCCCGATATTGTGATGTGGTTGCCGAATACTGTGCAGCTTACACCATAGGGGCGAGCTTTTACGCTGTCTATGCTGCAAGGGTGAATCCTTGTGGTGAAATTATAAAGAGCTTCTACAAAAGGAGAAACTATGAAGCGTTTATTATTGCTTGTGTTGGCGGCTTCCTTTCTGTGTCTCGGCGGTGCTTTTGAAGCATCAGCTGCGAAAATCTTAAAGGTGGCAGTGGGGGATCCTGAAGATTCTGAACAAGGCTATGCCGCCATTGCATTTAAAAAATATGTGGAAGAGCATAGCAAGGGCAAAT
>CAYJGA010000433.1:0-1922 GCA_964369255.1 uncultured Desulfovibrionaceae bacterium | reverse complement strand
ATGCCTTTTGTGGCTTTTGGGTCTTCTATTTGGTCGCAGACGGCGACGTGGAAGCCTTTTGTGACGAGCTGGCTCATATAGGCTTTTGCGGCGTGCCAGGGGACGCCGCACATGGGGACGGGGGAGTCGCTGTCTTTGTGGCGGCTGGTGAGGGCTATTTGGAGTTCGCGGGCGGCGATGATGGCGTCTTCGAAGAAGAGTTCGTAGAAGTCGCCCATGCGATAGAAGAGGAGGCAGTCGGTGTATTGGGCTTTGATGGCGTGGTACTGGGTGAACATTGGAGTCATTTTTTGGGGAGTCATCTTTTGGGGCGTCACTTCTTGCGGCGTCACTTCTTGCGGCGTCACTTCTTGCGGCGTCACTTCTTGCGGCGTGCCGGACGACTCTGTTGTGCCTGTGGGCTGGCTTTCGGTGAGAGGCGAACTTTTGGGAGCTGTTATTTTGGGGGCAGACATGGTAAATTCTCCAGAAAAAAAAGCGCACTCCTCACCCTATTCATGTGAGAAGTGCGCTTATAAAGGGTGTTTTTACACTTGCTTGTCAGGGTCTGGTGCTTTGACGTCGTAAGCGGCGTCTTTTTTCTTGTCTTGGCCTGTGTTTTCTTCATTCTTCTCCGTCGACGCAGCAGCGCTGTCATCTTCAGATTTATTTTTGCGGCTAAAGAAGCCACCGGATTTCACAGGCTCAGGCTCAGCCTGTGGCTCCTGTTCAAGTGCTGCTTGCTCGAGTGCGAGTTTTTCTTCTGCGGCTCTTTCTTGCGCAGCCTTCAAAACGAGTACTTCCTTTTCGAGGGATTTTACACGCCAAGAAGCGCGCATGTGCTTGGCAGAAAGATGCATCTTATCCCAAATAAGTGCAAGCACAGCAAGAACTGCACCGACAACAAAGGCGGCGAGCACTAAGAAATAGAAGGGGAGCGGAATGGACTTCATCGGTTCAATGAAGAATAAATTCAAGTGCAATTCCATGTCAGTGGAAAGTACGGCCTGATTTTGGAAGAAAAACACCATGCTTAGAAAGAAAAGAACAATAAGCAATAAAACCTTCAAATAACGCATACCATGGCCTCCTCATGCTTTCAAGGAATCGCTGAGCAATCGTTTTTTGTTCTTTAACAGAAGCCGAATTTTGAGAAACACGCAACCCACAGAGAATAAAGCGGTGTTTCACACGATGCGTCCGGCGCCGTCAAAGGGCAAAAAGGCATTACATCAATGTTTCCTCAAGGAAAGTCTTTCGAAATAGGGTTGTAGTGCAGTATATGTGGCGTCAAGGTGCTCAGGCACCACGCGCACTTCGTCCATAACAGCCATAAAGGATGAATCGCCGTTCCAACGTGGCACAAGGTGAAAGTGCAAGTGCTCGCGTATACCTGCGCCCGCAGCTTCGCCGATATTGAGGCCAATGTTGATACCTTGACACTGAAAGCGTTCCTGCAAGATGCGTGTACATGCTTGCAAAAGCTCCATCATCTCGTGAGCTTCATCGACGTGTAATTGTGTAAAATCCATGAGATGCCTATAAGGCGTCACCATGAGATGGCCATTGCTATAGGGATACTTGTTCATAATGACAAAGCAATGCGCACCCCGATAGAGTACAAGGCGTCGGCGGTCTTCATGGCTTTCCTGCGGCAGGCAAAAAACGCAAGAGTCTGGTTTTTCACCTAAAATATAGGACAAGCGCCAAGGCGCCCACAGAACTTTCATACAACAATAACCCCTTACTAGCCGTACATAAAAACACTTCATGAGATGTACATCTTTTTTCTTACATAATCAAGCCTAAAATGTACATTAAATGTATACGCCCCACGGCATTCCAATTTGTTTTTTTGAATGGGGTTTGGGGGAAAGCTTTTTTTGTTTTTAGCCCGCATATTTCATGAGCACCTCAGGAAGAGCTACTTTTTGGGGTGTTCA
>CAYJGA010000432.1:0-1931 GCA_964369255.1 uncultured Desulfovibrionaceae bacterium | reverse complement strand
GGCAGGCGCGAGGACGAGGGAGCGGCGGTCGCCGTGTCCGCCGCCCTTGACGGCTTGGAAATAATCCCCTTGCGAGGGGCCAATATCACCGAGACCGGGGCCGCCGCGGCTCATGTTGACAATGACGCCGGGCACATGGCTTCCCACCATATAGGAGAGCGCCTCTTGCATGAGGGAGATGCCACAGCTTGAGGAGGACGTCATGGCGGGAATGCCACAGGCGCCGGCGCCAAGCACCATGTTGATGGAGCCGATTTCACTCTCTGCTTGTACAAAACTGCCGCCTGCTTCTGGCAGGAGGGCGGAGAGGCTTTCGGGGATTTCATTTTGCGGTGTGATGGGATAGCCGAAATAACACCGGCATCCGGCGTCAATGGCGCCAAGGGCGATGGCCTCGTTGCCCTTCATCAGGGCGCGGGCGTCAGGATTTTTCTGGGGATTTTTCTGGGGACTTTTCTGGGGTGCGCTCATACGGACGCCTCCTTTTGCTTGCGCGTTTTAAAAACGCGGATGGCGACGTCGGGACAGATAAGGCCGCATGAGGCGCATCCGGTACAGTCGTCAGTGCGACTTTCTTGAACTTCTACCACTTGATAACCTTGCGCGTTGAAGCGTTCGGCCTTGGTGATAATGCTTTTGGGGCAGACGGTGGTACATAAAAGACAGCCTTTGCACCGTTCCTCCAAAAAAACAATTCGTGACATGAAATCACCCTCTAAGAAATGAGCATGGCATCGCCATAGGAAAAAAATCTGTAATTTTCTTCCATGGCCTGCGCATAGGTTTGTAAAAGACGTTCCCGCCCCACATAGGCGGAAATCATCATAAGAAGCGAAGATTCCGGCAAATGGAAATTGGTGATAATGCCGTCAACAACGCGAAATTTGCGTCCGGGATAGATGAATAAATCCGTCCATCCCGCAAATGCTTGTACCTTGCCGCACAATTCCGCCACGCCCTCCAAGGCACGCACGGACGTTGTGCCCACAGCAATCACAGGGCGCCGCTCTGCCTTTGCCTTGGCGATGGCGTCCGCTGTGGCCTCAGGTACTTCAATATATTCCCGATGCATACGATGAGAACGAATGTCCTCATTGCGCACGGGGCTGAAGGTGCCATAGCCCACATAGAGCGTCACTTCTGCCCATGTACAGCCGCGCGCGGCAAGGTCGTCGTGCAGGCTTTGTGTGAAGTGCAAGCCCGCTGTGGGGGCGGCGACGGAACCGATTTTTTCTTGACGGGCGAAGATGGTCTGGTATCGGCTTTGGTCTTCGTCGTCATCTGCCCGCTTAATATAAGGAGGCAGGGGAATATGTCCAGTGGCGGCGAAGGCCTCGGCGAGGTCGCCCTTCCACGCCAACAGCACACGGCGTTGACCAAAGGGACCTGACTCAAGAACTTTGACGCTGATACCTGCGCCAAAATCAAAGGAGTCGCCGTCTTCAATTCTGCCACCGGCGCGCACGAGGCCGTGCGCCTCTGCTTCAAACCATTCTTGGTCGTCGTCCTTATTTTTTGGCGGTCGCGGGCGTGCGTTGGCGATGACAAGGGGGAGGGGGCTGAGAAGGAGAAATTCCACCTTGCCGCCAGATGGGCGTGTGCCAAGGAGTCTCGCTTGTAAAACACGAGAATTGTTGACAACTAAAAGGCAGTTAGGAGGCAAATGGGCACCGAGTTCGGCAAAGTTCGTGTGTATATTTGCCTCGTTTTTCTTGCGCGGCATAACCAAGAGGCGCGAGAGACCGCGCTCTTCCGGCGGATACTGGGCAATCCGTTCGAGGGGCAATTCAAAGGCGTAAGAACTCAGCATATAGTCTTTTTCGTCTATTATCATAAGCATACCTCCCTTCGTAGCAGGTCATTCTAATGTGTTTTTTTGAAAGGGGTTTGGGGAAAACTTTTTTTTCTTCTTTTCTTCTTTTTTTCTTGGG
>CAYJGA010000431.1:1674-1941 GCA_964369255.1 uncultured Desulfovibrionaceae bacterium | reverse complement strand
CCCCCCACACCCCCCTTCAAAAAAACCACCTGTTTATCTAGGCAATCGGCGCTTTCGGATAGAGGACTGAAGAGATGTTTTGTAGTTTTATACAAAAGACTCCGTTTGACCGCTTCAGAAGAGCGGCAAAATACAAAAGTATTGATTTAGGGAAACGCTGATTTATTCCATTTCTACTTTCATAAAACTCTAATAATTGATGTTATTTTAATGAGGTTTTTAGTGCTTTGTACACACTAAAAGCACCCATTTCAATCGACAAAGCAA
>CAYJGA010000431.1:0-1664 GCA_964369255.1 uncultured Desulfovibrionaceae bacterium | reverse complement strand
TTTTTTTTCCGGGGGGGTTGGGTTAAATTTTTTTTTAAAAAAAAAATAGGCCCCCCCAAACCCCTTTCAAAAAAAACCAAAATTAGAATGCCTTGGGGGCACAGTGCTTCTACCTTACTTCAAATTGGCTATGGTTTTCGTTGCTATGCTCTTGGGCATACATTACCGCTGCGGACTTGGCCTGTCGGTGCTTGGCGGCTCGTTTATTATGGCCTTGCTTTTTCATATTTCTCCGGCGGAATGGTTGCAGCTTGCTGTGGGGATTTTTTCGGATACGTCCATTATTATAATTTGGTGCGTGGTGGCATGCGTGCTGTCACTGTCGCATACTATGGAGAGCACGAAACAGGCGGAGCGCTTTATGAAGGCGCTTGCATATCGGGTGGTATCGCCGCGGGTGCGCATGGTCTTTTTTCCCATGCTTATTGGCTTGCTGCCTATGCCGGGCGGCGCGGTTTTTTCTGCACCCATGATCAATGCGGTGGCTAAGGAACTGCCTATGCCGGAACAGAGCAAGTCTGTCATCAATTATTGGTTTCGTCATACGGCTGAGATGTCGTGGCCTTTGTATCCTGCTATGATTATGGCGGCGAGCCTTGGGGGCATCAGCACGCCTTCCCTTGTGATGTGGACATTTCCTTTGAGCTTTGTCTTTTTTATTATTGGTTGGTATTTTTTTGTACGACCCCACAACCTGCCGGCGCCGACGCATGTGGACGCCATTCCCCATGACAATGTGCGCAGTATTTTCAAGGAGGGTTTGCCCCTGCTTGTGGCGATTGGCGGCGCGCTTTCGTGCGAAGCGCTGTTTGCCATATTTTTGCCGCAGTATCCCATGGATTATGGCGTTGTGGCGGCGCTTTTTGCGGCGGTGATGGTCTGTTTGTTGCAGAATGGCTTGGGCTTGGGTGCTTTTGCACGCACGCTCATGAAGCCGAGTGTCCGTTCTATGATTTTTATGGTGGGGGCGCTTGGTGTCTTTAAAAATGTCATTGCCGGCGGCGGCATTGTGGACACGCTTGTGAGCAAGGATGCGGACACCATGGCTTTGTGGCTCTGTGCTATTTTGCTGCCATGGGTTATGGGGGCGCTTACGGGTCTTATGATGGCGGCGGTGGGTTCTGCCTTTCCCTTGCTTATGGCACTTGTAGAGGCGTCGGGGGCTGGCTCTCCCATTCCGTGGATTATGATTGGCCTTGTGTCTGTCATGACAGGCGCCATGATGAGCCCATTGCATGTGTGCTTTATTCTCTCTTGTGAGTATTTTAAGGTGAGCTTAACGCGGGCTGTGAAGACAGTCTTTGTGCCGAGTCTGTGTTTTTTGATTGCAGGACTTGTGTACTTCTTTATTTTGCAAGGGATTTTGCACATCGGATAAGGGATATGCGTGCGATATACACGCATACATATAAAAGAAGCCGTTCTACCAGTCTTTCGCTGGCGGAACGGCTTTAAATGTGTGGAATTATGGGTATGACTTAGAGAGGCTGTAATATGAACACACCCTTGTCATTGACAACATAGGTGCGATAGAAGTCGCCTACACGGTCGCCCTTGGCGTTGAAGCCAATGTCACCTGTAAAGCCGGGAAGTCCCTTGATGCTCGGCAAGAAAGACATGATGTCCTCCGAAGTCTTCTTTACGGCTTCCAAAGCCTTCAAGAG
>CAYJGA010000430.1:0-1946 GCA_964369255.1 uncultured Desulfovibrionaceae bacterium | reverse complement strand
AACGGTATACAGACGAAGAACGCCCAGACGAATACGACCAATCCTCCCTCAGCACCCAAACCCACATCATCCTCGCCGAAGCCGCCCTCGGCGCCGAAAACGCACGCAATCTCGCCCAAGCCCTCGCCAACAGCGGCATCAACACACACATCCTCAGCACCCCCCCTCCCCCCCTCAACACACAATACAACGACCTCAACACACGCACAGACGCCAATACAGACTTTTACGACACAGAGAGCACCACAGGACACAGCCTCACTGTCTTCATTGATGGTACAACAGACTACTTCGCCGACGGCAAAAATGCCACAGGCATCATGGACACACACCACATCACCATCACAGGCAATGTCACCACAAACGTCGTCATCACAGGCGACACAGACATCGTCACACAAGGCACCTTCACAGGCGGCCACGACACCCTCGTGGGACAAAATATGTCCGACGGCACCCTCTCAGGCGACGCACTCACCATCACAGGCGGCACCTTTGTGGGCGGCAACGATAACATCACCCTCCTCAATAAAACAGGCGGTCAATCCGTCTACGGTGACGCACGCGACGTCAGCAATAACAACAGCAACAGCACTGTGAGCTTTGGCGATGACACCATCACCATCAGCGGCACATTCGTCAATTCTACAGTCAGCGGCGATGTGAAAACGCTGTCCGAAAGTGTGACCGTGCTCGCATGGGGCAATGACACTCTTGTTGTTGAAGGCGATATGGGAAGCGCAAGCGCCCATAATAACACATATATCTATGGCGATAGCAACGACAGCGCCAGCGGCGGCGGCGACGATACAGTCACTGTCTACGGCGTCATGTACGCCGGCAGCACCATCATAGTCGGCAGCGGCAGCGACACTGTCACACTGCACAACACCCAAGGCGGCATTGTCGACCTTGGCGCTGAAAATATGGCGGACACCCTCCACCTGAACGGCACCGACGCCCACAACACGCTCACTGTCAATAATTTTCACACATCATGGGATAGTCTTTATATTGACGGCGTGCCGTACATACCCACAGGCAATGGTATATATGCCAACTATCACATTACATTCGACAATATTCAATACAACCTTGCCCCGGAAATAAGCCCGCCCGCCGAAACGCTCGCCATCACAGAAAATGGCGCAGAACAGACGACAGAAAGCGTGCCGCATTTCGTGGACGCCACCGACCCCGAAGGCCAAAGCCTCACCTACAGCCTGAGCACCGCGCCCGCCTATGGCAGCGTCACTCTGAGCGCGACGGACGGTCAATGCATATATACACTCGACAACAACCACGACGCCGTCAATACTCTGATCGACGGCGAGACGCTCACAGACACCTTCATCGTCACTGTTGATGATGGCAAAGGCGGTACAGCGCAACAAACAGTCACCGTCACCATCACAGGCGCCAACGACGCGCCCGAACTCACTGTCACCGCGACGGACAGCGATGTGAAGGAAAACAGCGCCGACACCACCGCCGGTGGAAAAATCGCAGTGACCGATGTGGACGACGACGGTGATGTACAAAGCATCCGTGTGGATGGCGAAAGCGCCGATACGACTACGAATATCATTATCGTCGAAGGCGAATACGGCAATGTGGAGCTGAATGTCACGACGGGTGAATACACGTACACCATGGGCGTGACCGACGCACAAAAGGCGGCTGTGGAGAAGTTGGAAGACGGGTACATTGCAGAAGACAGCTTCAGCGTCACCACGACGGATAAGCACGGCGCAAGCGACGCGGGTACCATCACCATTAGGGTGGAAGGCACGAACGACGCGCCCGTCGTCACAAACCCCGACGCAAACATCACCCTTGGCAGCGTTGTGGAAAGCGGCGTGATGGACATGGGCGGTGCTGGAGGCGCCAGCGAGGCCTTTGCAGGCACGCCTGTCGTGTCCGACACGCTGGACGCCAGTGACTTT
>CAYJGA010000429.1:0-1950 GCA_964369255.1 uncultured Desulfovibrionaceae bacterium | reverse complement strand
GTCCTAAAGGGCCGAGGTAGACTACCTCGTTGATAGGCCGGGTGTGGAAGTGTGGCGACACATGGAGCTGACCGGTACTAATAGCCCGTGCGTCTTATTTGTACTATAACGAAAAAAGTAATCCTTCCTCTTTCCTTCAATTATAAAATTTCAGTGGATTGTTCTGTACATATTTCTTTTTTTTCGTGGAATGTGTACAGAGACAAGGAAAGCGAAAATTTTTTGAAGGGCGTGGAGTTCTTTCCTCCATAACCTGAAAAAAATTGAGCTTGACGAAGTATATGTACACGTTCCGCGAAAAAAATTTCTTGGTGACCATGGAGAGGTGGGTATACCCGACCCCATTCCGAACTCGGTAGTCAAGCGCCTCATCGCCGATGATACTGCATTCTTTAGTGTGGGAAAGTAGGCCGTTGCCAAGATTTTTTGTAAAGCCCCTTGCTGCTTATGCGCGAGGGGCTTTTTTTATTTCTTGTTTGAAAAGTCTTCCCTAAAGCCCGTTCAAAAAAACAAATCGGAATGATATTTTGTATGTGGCACGATTCGTGCAAGTAAGAAGACAGTCTTTTGCTGTGTCAAGAAAATAGCTTGCTCGCCAGATTGGCTATAAAAAAATGTATTGACAAAAGTCAAAATCTTGGCAAAAGTCTAGAAAAAATTTGGAAAACAGGGTGCGCACGCTTTACATTGGGCGCTACGCCCGTGCTGTACTCATTTTTTTGTGTGTGTTGTGGCATCCATTTGGAAAATTGTTTTGTTTTTTTAAGGAGTTAAGTATGTATAAAGTGCTTGCGATGGCTTTGGCGCTCTGTTTGTTGACGGTAAGCGTTGCTTTTGCAGAGGTTAAGATTGGCGTGGTTGATATGCAGGTTATCGCAACGGACAGCGAACCCGCCAAGGATGCGCGTAAGAAAATGGAGTCAAAGTACGGCAAGGAAAAGACCACATTAGAAAAAGAAGCAAAGACCTTACAAGCTAAGGCCGAAGCGCTTCAAAAAGCGCCGACTGAAAAAAAGCAAGTAGAGTTTATCCGCCTCAAGCGTGAATTTGACGAAAAATCCCGTAATTTTGCACGTAAAATTGAACAAGATGAAGTGAAAATTCGTCAAGACATGGTTACACTTGTTTTCCGCGCCTCCTACGAAGTAGCACAGCGCAAGGGCTTTAACTATGTGGTAGATATTACCGCTGGCGGTGTGCTTTACGCAGAACAAAGCATGGATCTTACCAAGGACGTACTCGCAGAAGTCAATAAACTCTGGAAGTCTGGTGCCTTAGAAAAGAAAGACTAAGGTTTATCCGACGCATCCTTATATTTCACTACATTCCCAAGGGACACCGATGTTCTGTGTTTCTTGGGAATGTCCTATTTTGGAGCTTAAAAATGAACGAAAATATTGCACAAAACATGGATATTCAACAAATTCTGTCTCTTTTGCCGCACCGCTATCCCTTCCTTCTCGTGGACAGGGTTGTAGAATGCGTGCCCGGGTCTCATATCAAGGCGTATAAGAATGTCACATTCAACGAACCCTTTTTTCAGGGGCATTTCCCTAGTCGTCCCATCATGCCCGGCGTTCTTATTCTAGAAGCGCTCGCACAAGCAGGCGCTCTCCTCGGACTCTCAGACCCCACACAAAGCAATAAGGCACAGGACGACACGCAAGAGCGCCTCTTCCTCTTCACAGGGCTTGAAAAGGTGAAGTTCCGCAAACAAGTTGTCCCCGGCGACCGCCTCGAGCTTCACTGCTCAGACCTGCACTGGAAGCTCGGTCTTTGCAAGATGGAAGCGCGCGCCTATGTGGACGGTGCTCTCGCAGCGCAGGCTGTCATCAAGGCCGCAGTCACAACTGCCCGAAAAGCATAAGAGGTACCCCTATGAGCCTGGATTTGCCCCCCATCGCGAATACTGATTTTGTCCTTGAACCTGTCGCACTGCAAGAAAGCATA
>CAYJGA010000428.1:0-1958 GCA_964369255.1 uncultured Desulfovibrionaceae bacterium | reverse complement strand
ACCGGAAATGGGCATGTTGACGGTTGTATCTACACCTACATAGGCATGTCGCATAATGCACGGTTCCATATTGGGCGCGTCCATGCGCAAGACAGTTATATGAGGTTCAGCAAAACTCATGGGCAACATTATTTTAGCCACAGTGGGAAGCTCTGGCGGCGCCACAGCTTCGTCACTATACTCACATGCGGTTCCGCATACAGTAAATAAGATACTTTTTGCCGCGAGATCTCCGTACATCGTGGAGTCTTCCGCAAGGTCGCGAATCCCATCTTCCAATGCTTCATGTGCCAAGCCGGTGGGCAAGCACACAGGCTCAATGCCTTGTTTCAACCAATGGGGATTGAGGGCAAATTTCTCAAACAGTTTCATATACCAATCCGCAGGTACAGAGCCGCGTTTTTTAGCATCAGAGATACTGGATTGTTTTATGCCCAGAACTCTTGCAAGCTCCATTTGCGTTTTTGTATTTGTCGCTAACTGTATGCGCTTAAATGTTTCGTCAAATGAGGACATAAGCCCTCTCCTTATGACCCTTAGTGTAGGGGCTTGAGCACTGGATCGTCTTGTGAGAGCACAATGCGGCTATTTTCACGTAAAGACTTACGCAAGACGTCAAGTCCTCGTTGGAATGTATAAAATTCAGGGGACTTGCCAAAGGCATCTGCATAAATTCGTGCGGCGGAAGCGTCGCCTTCACCACGAAGAATTTCAGCTGACTTTGCAGCCTCAGCCAATATGACAGCCTTTTGTCTGTCGGCGTCGGAACGGATGCGCGTCGACTCTTCTATGCCTTCAGAGCGATATTGCTTTGCCTGTCTTTCACGTTCCGCACGCATTCTTTCAAAAATGGCGCGTTGGTTTTCAGCAGGTAAATCCGTTCTTTTGATGCGCACATCGACGACTTCCACACCGAAGCCTTTCATAAGATTGGAGACGCGGGTTGTCACTTCACGCATAATTTGATCGCGATGTGTGGAGACTACCTCTGTCAGTGTGTAATTCCCCACAAGAGCGCGAAGCTGTGAATAGACAACGTCGTCAAGGCGCGCTTGCGCCCCCGGTATCGTGCGCATGGTGCGATAAAACTGTAAAGGGTTTTCAATGCGCCATCGGGCATAATTGTCAAGGACAATGGCCTTTTTATCCACAGTGAACGCTTCTGTTGGGCGTGCGTCATAGTCTAATATTCGAGAATCAAAGTATAACACGTTTTGGATAAAGGGCAACTTAAAATGTAAGCCAGGCCCATAAACAGAGTCTTGCGGGACGCCAAGCTGTAAGACTAAGGCTTTTTCCGTTTCATGGACGGTAAAAAAGCTCTGAGCACCCAAAAGACCCAAGACAACCACAAAGGTAATGTAAACGAGAGGATTTTTTTGCATTATTGCCCCCCTCCCTTTATGTTGTTGCCTCTGACGAGAGGCAGGCCTGCCCCTTGTTGTTGCAAAGGCAAGAGCGGGAAAAGACGCTCTGCGGTGCTTGAAGGAAGCACAATTTTATCTGTGGCATTGCGCAAAATATCCTCCATAGCCTCATAATATAAGCGCTTTTTTGTCACTTCTGTGGCCTTCTCATACTCTGCAAGGATAGCAAGGAAGCGTTCTGTTTCCCCTTGCGCTGCTTTAATACGCGTTGCTTTATACGCTTCTGCTTGGTTGACAAGCTCTGCGCTTTGTCCGCGTGCCCTTGGTAAAAGTTCGTTGCGATAAGCTTCCGCTTCATTGATAATGCGGCTCTTATCTTCTCGTGCGGAGGCCACATCCTTAAAGGCATCAATAACTTCTTGTGGCGGATGCACGTCTTGTAATTGCACAGCGATAATTTGCACGCCTATTTCGTAGCGATTAAGAATAGACTGCAAAAGTTCGGTGGCGTCGTTTTGAATTTGAATTTTATCGTCCGTAAGAGCCGAATCAATGAGGCTTTTTCCTATGCCCTCGCGCATGGCCGCTTCG
>CAYJGA010000427.1:0-1962 GCA_964369255.1 uncultured Desulfovibrionaceae bacterium | reverse complement strand
GTAAATCTTCTTTTGAATGACAACATGCGGAAAGAGGCGCCGTACCATGTTTTCCACATGTTCATTGTCAGTGCATAAAAAAACACCATCGTCCTGAGTAGCGACTTCTTGGAGCTTTTTCAACATGAGCGGCAGGGGACTCTGAAGGTCGGAATGTCGAATATGGATGCCAATAGGTGCGCTGGAAAAATGGCTCCGGAAAAAATCGTCAGCTTCACTGAGTAAGGATGAGACAGGATGTATATACATATTAAGGATGGCGGCGGGCATGCTTGCATCCGAGATGGTCGCGAGTGCGGGGATTTTTTCTCTGAGCAGAGGGGCAAGCTGGATTGCAGTTGCAGTGCTCCAATGCCAGTATACAGCAATGTCGTCAGGAAGAGAAAGCTGCGATGCATCAATACAGCTCAACGCCCGGCTCTCGGAAGACATATGTGTATTGCCCTCGAAAAGATATTCTACAGCCACAGGCTCGGAAAGCCATGTGCTCCAAAACACGGGAGTGAGAGAAGCGCCGCCTCGGTGGGCTGCAATAAGCTCCTCACATGTGCACGTCTCCAAACCCTGAACGTGGAACCACTCAGAGAAGACATTGCTGCCATCATCAGAGTATAGGCCATCTCGCCAATCGACGCAAAGCGCTCTGTCTGTCAGTAAAGCATAGGCGATGCCCCCCGCAAGCGCGAGAAGGCGATTGGCAAGGCCTCCGGAGGCACGCACACAAAGTATTTTAGTTGTTTTAGTCATTTTTTTGCATCTTTTTTGCTAAAAGGTGAAGGTAAACGACAAAGTCATCTATCTTATTTTCCCCTTCTTGTAAACGGCAACTTACATAGGCATTGATATACTGCTCAAAGGTCAATCGTTGACCGAAAACAGGATATTGACGCTGCGCAGTGACGAAGGGCAGGCCGAAATGTGCCGCTACTTGAGGGTGAATGGGCTGCTCAAATTCGTCTTCCTCTGCAACGAAAGCATGTTGCGTTGAGACTGGCAATGCTCCGAGACCCAAAAGCGTAAGCACACCTTGGGCAACATGAAAGCTTAAGCGTGGCATCGGGTGGTTCACTGTAAAGAAAAGCTGCTCATCACGCCAGTCGTTGTCAATAATATGGAGGCTTTTTATGTCCTGATACTGTTCTTTTACCTCTTCTTTGTCCCGAGAGACCTTGTAGAGCGCATCAAAGTCGTAGAGTTTTGAGAGTTTTGTGCGTAAGTAGAGATGGTTGACCTCAGCACAGCTGAGACCTTTACTTGCAAGGTGTTCTAAGAGCATATCTCCAAAAGCCATGAAGGTCTCGCTTGTGTGAAGAGGCCAATACCCATTAAAGAACATATTAGGAATGGAGATCCTTATTGCATCATGCGGAATGTTTTGCAAAAGCCGATGTGAAGCACTTTCTCCCCAATGGTCGCCAATATGCTGGTAAAGGAACAGTTTGCATGTTTTCAGCTGAGCAAGAGGGATTTTTTCCTTTAAGAAGTTTGTATATTTGACAATTTCAAATTTTTGCGAAAATTGAGGCGTATGAGCGAGGAGTTGCTTTAATCCGTCACCCTGACAGTTTGCGTGTATGATGCATAGGGATTTTGCCATGTTATCCTCATAGACAAGGTCTAATTGTTCTTAAAGATTGGTATGATAGCGCAAGGCAGGATGATTTGCCAGAAGAAAATGTAAAAAAAATGAAATTTCTTGTTGACAGCTGTCCTCTTTTCCCTCATATTCCACTTCCGCGATGACGAGGAACACATGAGGGTGACACGGCGAAGGCTGTGTTGTGACGAGTGTGTTTCGGTTTACGGTTTTTTTGTTCACACATCGGTTTTAGCTTCTTGACAGAGCGTCAGAAAAAAAATCAGAAAAAAGCAAAAAAGTTGTTGACAGCGAGAGCGGAAGCAAGTAAATTGCCTCTCCGCAATGAGGAAAAACGCACAAGCGGGTCACATGCGAATGTGGCG
>CAYJGA010000426.1:0-1963 GCA_964369255.1 uncultured Desulfovibrionaceae bacterium | reverse complement strand
CTTTTTTTAGGAAAAAAAAGTCTTCCCCCAAACCCCCTTTCAAAAAAACCAGCTGTTTAGCTAAACAATCGGCGCTTTGTAATGGAAAATATGAAAGTTATACTTGTTGGAATATAAGGGACTCTCTATTTTTAGAAAAAATCCCTCTACAAACCTTTCAAAAAAAACAGCTGTTTAACTAAATAATCGGCGCTTTGTAATGGAAAATATGAAAGTTATACTTATTGCAATATAAGGGACTCTCTATTTTTAGAAAAAAAATTCCCTCCACGAACCTTTCAAAAAAACCAGTTGTTTAACTAAATAATCGGCGCTTTGTAATGGAAAATATGAAAGCTATACTTGTTGCAATATAAGGGACGCTCCAGCCTCACACAGGGTAATGCGCGTATTACTCACTCAGTTTTTAGAAAGGACAAACGATGCAGGGCAAATATACAAGCAAGTCGTGCAACTTTCAAGCAATGAATAAGCATGTGTAAGGCTTTTTTTGTCTTGCTTAAGCTTCTGAATTGATTGACAATGCTTTGCGAGTCGTTTGCAAGGGGCTTCCTTTGCTCCAGATTAACGCGCTTCGCGTATAAGCGGATGGAGTGATTGTGTCACAGCAGGTGGTGGGAAAAATAGTCCACATTTCTTTGTGGCATAAGCCTTGCATTAAGGGGAGTACAGCCTCTTTGGTGACCAAAATTTCCAATGCGTGGGAAAACATTGCTGGAAAAGAGCAGTGCGTGCAAAGGAAGTGTTTCCAAAAAATTTTACCCGTCAGGAGATGTGTATATGAATATCAACACAAGTACGACTAATGGCATGCCGGCTGTTCCTCCCCTTTGGGAACAGACACCTGCAACTTATGTTGAAAATAGCATGGAAAATCCGCAGCCTCAAGAAGACACAGTGCGTGTAAGTGGCTCTGTAAATGGAAACTTACAAGAAGCCCGTCTTCTGGACGATGAGGAAGCTGAAGTTGTTTTTGAAGAAACTATATCCATGCTGGGCGGAGACCGCAACGAAGCCCTGAATGTACACAGCGGTCTCGATGCTGCACGCGTCGCCGCACTCCTCGCCTTCTAACCCTCTCATCCTTCCTTGAGGGAAATATGGGGAGCTCTTGAGCCTGTCAAGTGCTCCCCGTTTCTTTTTGATGCACGACATCCCTCATATCACTTACTCATTCATTTTATTTTCTTTAAATTCCTTTCAAAGCCACTTGCAATGAACGCACCACAGACGAAAGTGGGCGCCCGAAAAGAAAGAGCAGGATTTCATGCTCTATTTGTGCCTTCTGTACGCATAAATCTCGAAAATGCGCGTCATAGCGTACCATGTGCTCTACGTCCACCCTTTTTCCGTCTGCTCCTTGTTCGCTCGCCCCTTCCCCTCGTGTAAGAGCATGAGTGAGCCGCTCAACGGAACATTCTGCCTCGTGAATGCGGACAAGCTCGCACCATGCGCGCACTGTCTGGGCGTCCACATCGCTCAGGGTCGCATGTTGTAAGAGTTCCTCTCGTGTCAGTCTATTATGGGCGTACATGTATTTGATGGCGCTGGTGTCTTGGCAGAATAAGGCCGCGCATTGTGCGGGGCGCTGTGGGTGCAAGGTGCAGCCTTGCGCATCATGCAAGACGCAGTGCCACGGAAAGGCCTGTTCGCCTGTGCCTCGTACTTTGATGACATCGCTCGTGAGTGGCTGGAGAGTGTCTGTGGTGGGGTCGTGCGCCCATTCTCCCGAACGGAGGGTGATAAGGCGGTTGAGGGGGAGAAAGCCTTGTGTAATCAGGGACGCGTCTTCCTTGTGGAGGAGGGGGCCGCCTTTGCGACAGCAGGTGCCGCAGCGCGAGCAGGTGGGTGTGTGCACAATTGTCTCGTGTTGGCTTGTGTTGTCTCATGGTGTTGAGCAACAGAAAAAGGGAGGGAAAAAATCCCTCCCTTGTGTTTTATGTCATGAATGGGCGACAGGAAT
>CAYJGA010000425.1:0-1974 GCA_964369255.1 uncultured Desulfovibrionaceae bacterium | reverse complement strand
AACAGGCGTCCCCCTGCATAGCTATGTACCCGGCATAAGCAATGTGCAAAAAGGGCGTGAGGCGCTCTTGGATATGCTGCTCTTAGCCAAATGCAGTCATATCATACACTATGCACCTTCAACCTTTGCCACCATCCCTGCATTCTGGTCGCGCATGCCCCATGAGTGCATTCACAGCGTGGGAAAGAGTGTATAAGGATGATAGAGCTAGAACAGACAAAGCATCGTGTGCGTCTGCGCTTGCGTGTGCTTTGGAGTGGAAGCGACCTTTGTGTTATTCTTGACGGCGGAGATAGGGCACATACGGGAGCTGTAAGCCTTGCGGCACACGCGCATGCCACTCAAACGCTGTGTCTGCGCGGGCATAGGGAAGACGAGCTCAGTGCGCGCGTTGCTGAAAGCATTCACGCACAGCTGCAATGCACCGTCACATGCCTGTGCGGTATACATATTGACAATATTTCAAAGGATGAAATTGCCCTCGTCTTTACACTCACAGACGAACTCGTTGACACATTCATTGCGATGCATAAAGGACAAAACACATGATAAATCTAAAATATATTGAAGAATTAGAAGAATATATTCGTTCTGGAACCATGGAAGATAACTTTGCATATTCACCGGAGGAAAGGCGCCACGAAATCCTTGAATTTCTAGAAAAACTTATGGATGTTGCAGAATTAGCGGATGAGGCAGTCACACGCATTATCTTCAAAGGGCGCTTTGATGCGTCCGCAATCGAGAGTGAAAGCACAGAGGGCGAACAGGTCACAGCGGGTTCCTCAACAGACAAAAATCACTAATGATACAAAATATTATACAGCCTAGACTTTTTCTATACGCGGGATAACTATTTATATTAACATAGTTTCAATGGTTTCCCCCTGACATATGCCCTTGAACCTACAAAAGGACTAGGGCTTGTCACTCTTCGAATTTGCCTTAAAAGCGAGGCGGAAAAAAATAGTAATATATTGTTTTTATTACAATTAAAGAGAGCTTAGGCGCGAAAAAGCTCATCTAAGGTTTTTTTTATAATTCAAGCATTATTTTACTATACTTTCACATGAAAGTGTGGCATAGCTCTTCCTGCGGATAGTTTCTTTAGTCATGTAAACCTTTAAGGAAGGAGTTTAAGATGAAACGAGTTCAGTTAGCATTAGTAGCTATGGTTGCTCTCTTGCTCATGACTGCACCTGCCCACGCTTTGCAAGCAGTCGGAGTTCATGAAAAAGTTGCAGACGGCATCCTCATGCTTGTCGATCAGTCTGGTTCCATGTACATGAAGCACAAAGCTACAGGCGTGGAAAAAATTGAAATGGCAAAACAAGCTCTTGTGCGTATCAACGCTAAAACCCCTCTGTTGGACTACACCGGTGCAGTGTGCGCAGTATCCCCCAACATGATGGTGACACAACCTGCAGCCCGCGACCGTGCTGCATGGACGGCTGCTATCAACGCAATCCGTAACAACGGCGCAATCTATGGTCGTTTGACACCTCTTGGCGACAGCTTCGCTGCTCTTTCCAGCGTGCTTGGTCAATTGCCCCGCAGCACTGCTGCCGTGCTTGTGTCTGATGGTCACGAAAACCTCCCCCAAGACGCTGTTCAAGGCCTCCAAGCCCTGTACGCTGCTAACCCCGGCTTGATCATGCACTTCGTCTCCGTGGCTGACACAGCCAAGGGCAAGGCTGTCATGAAGCAACTCGCTTCCTTGAAGAGCGGTTCCTTGTTGGTTGACGCACGTGACATCATCAACACCGATGAAGCTGCCAGAGCTTTTGCTGCTGAAGCATTCTTCATCCCAACCATTCCTTCTCAAGAAGTACAGAGCTTGCGCGCTGTTTACTTTGACACAGCAAAGTACAACATCACCAAGGCTGCTGCTATCCGCCTTGACCGCTTGGCAAGTGTCTTGAACCCTTAGTGCAAGCGGACGATCAAGTGGATTTGCGCTTGCAACAATTAGAA
>CAYJGA010000424.1:0-1975 GCA_964369255.1 uncultured Desulfovibrionaceae bacterium | reverse complement strand
GTGTTCACGCCATTCGTGTGGCGCTCATGGGCAAACGCAGGGAAACGCGCATGACAGAATTGCAATGGCGAAAGCGCAGTAGATGGTAAAAGGAGAATATTATGGAAGCAAAAATAAATGCTTATGGCCTGTATGACGCCCCTGTCAGACGACAGGAGCAGAACAAGGAAACGCTGTCAGAAGCAGATATGGAACGCCAGCTTGAGGCAGGGGCGTTCGTCCTTCCCTTTGATGAGGCCGTGTCTCTTGGCTTGCTCAATCCGTATGACATGCAGGACGTGGTGTCCGTAAGTGTGGAGGGTGACTCTCATGAGTAAGCCACAATCCAACAAAAAAAGTCGTTTCGACATCAGCCGTGAAGTGCAAGAGGAGTTCGTCAATTCCATTGCAGAACATATGTTTGCACTCTCAAACGAGGCGGACAAATGGCAGAAGCCGTGGTACGAGCAAGCGCCGATGGGGATGCCCTTTTGCGTCACCACGGGACGGGAGTACAGCGGTTCCAACATGGTGAAGCTCATGTTGGCGTCCGTCGTCAACAGACACAATGGGGGCTACAACGACGACCGCCCGCTCCGTTTAAAGTCGACATTCAAGCAACTTGAAAGCGTCCAAGTGGCGAACCCTGACCTCAAAATGCACATCCGCAAAGTGAAAATTGCCAAATAAAATCAATAGTTTGCACTGCAATAAGCATTAGAAAGTAATGAAAAAATATTTGCACTTTCAACTTGAAGGTAAAAAAATCATTACTATGACCCATAAGGTACCATCATACGTCTTAGCTCCATCACTGGGGAGCCAAAGAATAGGCCAGCACTAGTAAATGCCCAACCGCCTAAAAAATATAAAAGAACGATAATAAAAAAACTCCCCCACCCGTCTTTTTTTGAGATGAAACCATCTTGGATACGTTTCTGACATTTTTTTGCGGCTGTGTAAAATGCGGGCAACAAAAAGAGACATGTGAGCACAATCGCGCCTACCCCTGTTTGTAGGTAGTTTAAATGGTCTATCCCTTTCATCGTTGCAAGAATATCCCATGGGACAGATAGTAAGCTTGGTAAGTATATACTACTAATGCATCCACAGATTGTGCCCAACGTCATTAGTCCTTTTACTCCGTCAAAATCTGGATTATAATACATAACCCCCCCAGAATTTATGAGCAAGACCGCCTCTATGTCAGAGTTGATACTCTTTGCTAAGAAGCAGCCTTGCAATAATACGCTTACTTACGCACTTTACCTTCTTTCATGAAAAGTTAGTGAAGCATTACTTTTTTTTATAAACGAAATGCATTGAGCCATATGGGCAGTAGAAAAATTGTAGCAATGACACATAAAATATATATACAAGCATATCTTATATATATATTTTTCACATCTGTTTTAGTGATTTCCTCCTTGGCAAGGCGAGCATCTATCTCTTTGTCAATGCAATAAAGTGCTGGTATAAGGCAGAAAAATGCAAGAAAAAATGAAATAACACCACCTTCTACACTTGGCTCGATATAAGGAGTACGCCAGTTAGAAGATCTATTCACCCACGAAAGTCCTAGTACATTGGAAAGATTAAATATAAGTTCATACGCGAAAATGACGGAAAGAAACGCAAGACCATATGCCCACTCATGCTTAGAATCATGTGACATATTTACCTCCTATGGGGAAGATGCCATGACCTTCCCCATTTGATAGTGTTACAGGATTACATCATTATTTTCTTTGGTATATACCCTGAGCATCTAACATACGTTCTGCCCTGCCAAATTTCCCATAATTTTCTCCCAACAAACTTGCACTTGCCCCGATATATCCAGCTCGGGTAGCGGGTGGTGGTCCTGCTACATAAAGCCCCTGTGCAGCATCAGACGCAAATTCAAATGCTTTGTGCTGTTTCGAACCAATAGGCACAAGTCGGCTCACTGTGGCAGGTACATACGAGCTGGCGGCTCCTGCCAGTGGCGCAGCTT
>CAYJGA010000423.1:0-1976 GCA_964369255.1 uncultured Desulfovibrionaceae bacterium | reverse complement strand
GGAACGAGTCTTACGGATACAGAGAGCAGAGATGTTTGGGGGAAAACTTTTTTTTTCTAAAAAAAGTTTTCCCCCAAGAAAAAAGTTTTCTCCAAAGCCCTTTCAAAAAAACAAGTTAGAATCACATGTGCTTATGAATACTGCACAGGTTCTTCTTGGTACTTTTCTTGAATTGCCAGCATGGTATCAATAATTTCCATAAAGGAATCCACCATGTCGGGGTCAAAAAATGTTCCCGCATCCTTACGAAGAATAGAAAGCGCACGTTCCACAGGCATAGGGTCCTTATAGCAACGCGGCGAAATAAGCGCATCAAACACGTCCACGATAGAGGTGATGCGTGCTTCATAAGGGATGTCTTCACCTGCGAGCGGCTCAATGCCCTCGTCCTCAACACCGCAATAACCTGTGCCGTCCCATTTTTGGTGGTGGTGCATGGCAATATTGGAAGCAAACTTATCCAATGTGCGGTTGGGGTTTTTAAAAATAGCTGCACCAATCGCGCAGTGTTTCTCCATCATCCTACGCTCTTCCTTCGTGAAGGGGCCGGGTTTTTTCAGAATTTGGTCTGAAATACCCACCTTGCCCACGTCATGCAACATAGACGCAAGGCGCAAGTGCGCTTTATTATCAGCAATTTCCACAATGTCTATACCACGCTTTTCAGCCCAGTGGTGATAGAGCTCTGCCGCCATGGCGCCCACGCGGAAAACATGTGGGCCTGTTTCTGTTGGGTCACGCAAGCGCGACGTTTCAAGAACCCGCAGGAGCATATCACGCGTGCTTAAGGCTTGCTCAATGGCTTGTGCTCCTACAAAGCTGAGTTCACGCAAAACACACTCAATATGCGTGGAGAAAGGCACTGCATTGCCCTTATACATACTATTGATAATTTGCATCACGGCGAGTAGCTTACCACTATGGGAAAAAATCGGCAAAGCACAAATGGAAACAGTATTATATCCTGTCGCCTTATCAAATGAATCATTGAAAGAATAGGGCGCATCCGCAGGCAGGTTACGCACATCCGGAATATTGAGGATGGCACGCTGGCTTGCTACATAACCGGCAATGGACTCTGGAGTCATAGGCAGGCGCGCATTCAGATACTGCTGGCGCGCTGACTGTGAACTTGTGAACAAAGTTTCATTATGCGAATATGAGAATACAAGCTTATCGTCTTCTACAAGATAGATGGTGCCGGCGTCCGCATTGGAGAGGCGTCGCGCCCTGTGCAGAAGATTGTCAAGAACGGAGCTCATATCCGGAATATCTAAAAGCTCAGAAGAAAAACGACAATTCTCACATTCAGTCGTAGCAGGCGCGCATGTTTTCGCATGATTTGTAATGTTCGATGGGCGCAACACAAGACCTTCGTAGGCCATGCGCAAGCGCTTATCGAGCTTTGGTGTTGAGCGCAACAGGTTCGCACAAAGATTGTCGAGGTAAACATCTTCGTAAGCCGGATCATAATGTGTGGGCACAAAGGTTTTTACACCAAGCTCAAATACGAATGGTATCCATTGCTCAATGGCAGAATGCCCCCAGCCTACATGTGATTTTTTGTATGCCGCCAGTGTGTATTGGGAATCAAGAATGGCGACGTCTGCATCACGCATATGCTCATAAAAGGGTGTGGACGTATCAATGACACTCAAGTCGGGACCAAGTTCATGGTCGCCGCTATAGAAAATTTTATACTTTCCATCTGTGCAACGAAAACCCGCAGAGTGCATTCCTGTCCCTATGCCCCTTTCTGCATAGGTGCCGTGGTCTGAGGCAAAAACATCAATGGTTACACCATCAAACTCAATAGCTTGCCCTTCGCTCAATGTATTGATAGGGCGATTTTTTGAGAGCATTCCCCATTCAATAGGGAAAAATGCTGAGGAAAAGAGGCTTTGCATATAGGCTTCTGGCCCAATGCCGCCAATATTTTCAGGAAGATAAAAACTTATATCCCACTCAGGATTGTA
>CAYJGA010000422.1:0-1982 GCA_964369255.1 uncultured Desulfovibrionaceae bacterium | reverse complement strand
TTTCCTAAAAAAAGTTTCCCCCCAAGAAAAAAACTTAAACAAAAAAATAAAAAAACAAAAAAAGCTTTCCCCCAAACCCTTTTCAAAAAAACACGGCATATATTATCCTTGAGCATTTCCCGTAACTTTCCTATACTCCGCTTTCTTCCTATGCTTTATTCACATTTTTGCAGACAAGGGTCTACTATGAAACGATTTTTCACATTCCTTCTTCTGTTGCTTGCTCTGAGTGCTTGCGGGTGCGCTTCGACTGGGTCAGGAGATACATTTGGACAGACAAGCTCGTCGAGTGAGGCGCACAGTGACAAACCCATCATCATCCTCCACACAAACGACGTCCACGGAGGTATTGATGACAATATCGGCTACGCCGGCCTTAAGGCCTATATGGATGACTTGGAAAAAAAGCATAGTGCCGCGCGTGTTCTCTTGGTTGATGCCGGCGACGCTGTCCAAGGCAGTAGCCTTGCGATGCTCACAGAAGGCACCGCCATTATTGACCTTATGAACGCTGTTGCTTATGATTATTTTGTGCCCGGCAACCATGAGTTTGATTATGGGATGCCCCACCATTTTGCACTCACAAAAAAGCTGAACGCACGCGTTCTTTCGTCCAACTTCCTCAATGTTCGCGACAAGAGCACTGTGTATCCCCCTTATGACATTTACACAGTGGATGGCATCGACATCGCTTTTGTGGGTGTAAGCACACCGGAATCACTGACAAAGGCCAGCGTGCAGACATTTCAAGACCCGCAAGGGCGCCTTCTTTACACCTTCCTTGAAGCAGGCACAGGCGCCCCCTTTTATGAAAATGTCCAGCAGAGCGTCGACGATGCCCGTGAAGCAGGCGCGGACTATGTGATTGCGGTGGTTCACTTGGGGATTGAGGAAAGCGCGGAGCCGTGGCGCTCTACAGACCTTATCGCCCATGTGGAAGGCATTGACGTCGTTATTGACGGTCATTCTCACTCTGTTCTTGAAGGAGAAGTTCACAAAGACAAGAGCGGCGAGCGTGTCCTTTTATCGCAAACAGGCACGAAACTTCAATATATTGGAAAGGTTGTTATCGACCCCCGCAAGGACGCAGAGAGCCGTATCAGCGCAAACCTCATCCACGCCGACGACATAAAGCTGGACGACAATCCTCAAATCCTTGCCATGATTGCCGATATTCAAGACGATTTCGCAAAAATACTGGCGAAAAAAGTGGCTTACAGTGATTACGACCTTGTGACGCGCGATGAAGATATTTCTTCCAGAAGCGGAGAAACGAACCTCGGCGACCTCGTGGCCGATGCGTATCGCACGCTTCTTGGTACGCAAGTGGGCTTGAGCAATGGCGGCGGCATCCGTGCCAATATCGACAAAGGACACATTACCTACCAAAATATCATCGACCTGCACCCCTTCTCAAACTCTCTCATGTCTGTGGAAGTGCGCGGGAAGACGCTCAAGGATGCTCTGGAGATGGGCGCCAAGAGCCTGCCGTCCGCAGATGGCGGATTTATTCAAGTATCCGGCATGACGTATGAAGTCAACTCTTCTATCCCTTCATCCGTGAAGGTGGACGATCGCGGAAACTTCCTTTCCGTGGACGGCGCGTATCGGGTACATAATATCCGCGTCGGCGGCAAAGCGCTCGACGAGAATGCCCTCTACAGCGTCGCTTCCAGCGACTATGTACTCAAAGGGGCAGGCGATGGCATGACCATGTTTCAAGGTGCGCGGGTGTTGAAAGATATGTTTATAACAGACAGCGACGCGCTCATCGCTTACATAAGCAAGCACCTCAAGGGGCGCATTCCTCAAAAGTATGCAGACCCTCAAGGGGCGGGGCGTATTGTTATCCGATAAATCCGGATATGGGGCACAGAACGGGCTTTGCCATTTCTAAAAGTTTTTTTGAAAGGGGTTTGGGGAAAACTTTTTTTCTTCTTGGGGGAAAACTTTTTTTAGGAAAAAAAAGTTTTCCCCCAAAC
>CAYJGA010000421.1:0-1985 GCA_964369255.1 uncultured Desulfovibrionaceae bacterium | reverse complement strand
CATCGCGAGCGAAGCGTGGCGATCCATGCGTTTGAGCGAAACAAGGCACTAGTGCTTTGTAAAGTCTAAAAGCTTTTTTGAAAGGGGTTTGGGGAAAACTTTTTTCTTCTTGGGGGGAAACTTTTTTTGGGAAAAAAAGCTTTCCCCCCCCTTCAAAAAAAAACAGCTGGTTAACTAGACAATCGGCGCTTGCGACTGAAGAGTTTAAAAAGTCTTTTTAGGTTCATGCGCAAAGTGAGTTCTATTTTTTAGTTCTCTTGTAAGTTTTGCAAGGCACTCGTTTAGTCAATGAGTTTAGCCTGTGCCTCAATAAGGAGTTTTCCTCATATGTCAAAGAGTTCTACTCATGCCACACCGCCTTGTGCAACAAGCAAGGTGATTATTATAGATTATGGTTCCCAAGTGACACAACTCATCGCGCGTCGTGTGCGTGAAGCAGGTGTGTACTCAGAAATCCACCCTTGTATCGTAACAGCGGACAGCGTGCGCGCCATGAATCCCTCGGCGATTATACTGTCCGGCGGCCCCGCCTCCGTGGGCGAAGCAGACGCCCCCGCCCTTGATATGGGCTTTTTGGAATTGGGCGTGCCTGTGCTTGGCATTTGCTATGGAATGCAACTGCTTGCTCAAAGCCTTGGGGGAGAGCTTTCCCAATCAGAAACCCGCGAATACGGTCCTGCGGACTTGCGTTTGGTGGACGATTGCCCCTTGTGGGATGGCATTGCCTCGCCTGAGTCGTCTCAATCGACTGGTTCACATGTGAGCCGCGTCTGGATGAGTCATGGTGACAAGGTGCAACGCGTGCCCGAAGGCTTCCGTGTTGTGGGCAGCACAGCGACCCTTGACGTCGCCGCCATGGCGCATGCGGAACGCCGCATTTATGCAGTACAATTCCACCCCGAAGTTCACCACACCGCCGACGGCGAGCGCATGTTGCGAAACTTCCTCTTCCGCGTGGCACAGATTACGCCGGATTGGAGCATGTCGTCCTTCGTGGAGCGCTGTGTAAAGGAAATGGCTGCGCAAGTGGGCGACGGTCATGTGGTGTGCGCTCTTTCCGGCGGCATCGACTCCACTGTGGTGGCTGTGCTGTTGCATAAGGCCATAGGTCATCGTTTACATTGTATTTTTGTAGACAATGGCGTACTGCGTCAAAACGAGGGCGAGGAAGTCGTTTCGTATTTACGCGAGCATTTTGACCTCAACCTCGAAATGGTGCAAGCGCAAGAGCGTTTTCTTTCGCAACTTCGCGACGTGGACGACCCCGAAAAGAAGCGAAAAATTATCGGTCATACATTTATTGATGTGTTCGACGAAGAAGCAAAAGCGCTTGAGCAAAAAGTGGGTCAAGTGGACTTCCTCGCACAAGGGACGCTCTATCCCGATGTCATCGAATCCATTTCCCACAAAGGCCCCAGCGCGGTCATCAAGAGCCACCACAATGTGGGCGGCCTGCCAGAGACCATGAAGTTGAAGCTCATTGAGCCACTGCGCGAGCTGTTCAAGGACGAAGTGCGCAAAGTGGCGGCGGAGCTTGGCATGCCAGATTCCATCGTCTGGCGCCACCCCTTCCCCGGCCCCGGCCTTGCCATTCGTATCCTTGGCAATGTGACAGACGAGCGTCTTGCCATCTTGCGCCGCGCCGACGCCATTGTACAGCAAGAGCTGAAGGAGTCCGGCTGGTATCGTAAGGTATGGCAGGGCTTTGCAGTGCTCTTGCCCCTGAAGACAGTGGGAGTCATGGGCGACGGACGCACCTATGAGCATGTCATCGCCCTGCGCATCGTCGACAGTGTGGATGCCATGACAGCGGATTGGGCACGCATCCCCTCCGAGTTACTGGAGCGTATGTCCAGCCGCATCATCAACGAAGTGCAAGGCGTTAACCGCGTCGTCTACGACATCTCCTCAAAGCCCCCAAGCACCATCGAGTGGGAATAATTTGTTTTTTGAAGGGGGATTGGGGGAGAGTTTTTTAGTTTTTG
>CAYJGA010000420.1:0-1988 GCA_964369255.1 uncultured Desulfovibrionaceae bacterium | reverse complement strand
TAGGTCAGGAGTTCGAATCTCTTCAGCCGCGCCACAAATTTCAAGCACTTACGGTGAAATACTGTAAGTGCTTTTTTTTGTTTTGAGTTTGTAAAAGGTAGGAAAAATAATTGTGCAGAGCTCTTTTTTATGAAAAGAAGGTATCCATGCATCAAATACAGGAGGGCTTTTGTTGCATACGATGCACTTGAAGGGTCTATAAGGGCTGAGGCTGTGCTTTTTCTCAGATAAACCCAGAAAAATTTTTAAGTGCTGTAAAATCATATTGCCTTGATTGGCATATGCGCATATGTTCCTTTGGAGATGTCGGTGAAACCGCATAAAATTCTATGATATTGCTTTGAAGGAGTTTGCCATGAGCTATGAAGCAAGATTGCCAAGTCGTATTCGCTATGAATACATACAGGACCCACAAGCCCATCTACACCTCACCCACGGTGTATGGGGAGGCATCAATACCCAAGGAGAAATTGTTATGAATTTCTATGTGGAAAGCGATAAAATGCCCCCCTATTCTGAGCGTATAGTGGAAGCAGATGGTTCCCTTGGTCATGAACTTGCCCCTTCTGACGACACCGTCCGCACCATTACCCGCAAGGTGCATTCACGCGTCGTGTTTAATTATTACACCGCAAGAGAACTTCTCGAATGGCTTGAAGATAAAATAGATACTCTTGACATGGAGGACGGCGCCATACGCATAGATGAGAAGAAAGGGGTAGAGCAGTAGATGCAGCGCCTTTTTCATAGTATTACCTTTGGGTGTCAAATGAATGTGAATGATTCACAATGGTTGGCACGCGCGCTTCATGCACGACAATTTCAGGAGGCCTCGCTTCAAGAAGCGTCCGTGATTATTGTGAATACCTGCTCTGTTCGTGAAAAGCCGGAGCAGAAGGTGTATAATACCTTGCGCAAGATACGCCACGAAACGCGCCACACAAAGGACGCGTTCGTGGTGGTTGCCGGCTGTGTAGCCCAGCAACTTGGGAGCACTTTTTTTGAAAAGTTTCCGCAAGTGCGCCTTGTGAGCGGCGGTGATGGCCTTGCTATGGTGCCCGCCGCTATCGAGCGCTTGTGCGAAGAACCGGATGTGACCCTTTCTTTTGTAGATTTTTCAGAGAGCTATCCCGAAAGACATGCGGCGATTGACCATGTTCCGGACGGTGCGGCTCTTTCTCCCGTTGCCTATGTGAATATTATGCAAGGCTGCGATAATTATTGCGCGTACTGCATTGTACCATATACGCGCGGACCACAAAAATCTCGCACAGAAGCCGCTGTACTTGATGAATGTCGTCAATGGCTTGAGAAGGGGGTGCGCGAAATATGCCTCCTTGGGCAAAATGTGAACGCCTTTGCGCTTGATACGGGCGAAGGGACAAGCTTTGCACAACTTTTGCGCCGCGTGGCGCATCTGCCCGGCCTTGAGCGCCTGCGCTTTATGACACCTCATCCCAAAGATTTTTCCGAAGATATTATACAAGCCTTTGGAGAAATAGAAAAACTTTCTCCACATTTACACTTGCCATTGCAATCCGGCTCTGATAGGGTGCTTACAGTGATGGGGCGTAAGTATACGCGAGAACGATATAAATTCATTGTAGACGCCTTGCGAAAGGTACGCCCGGACATCAGCTTCTCGTCGGATATTATCGTGGGCTTTCCCGGCGAAGAGGAAGAAGATTTTTTGCAAACATGCTCATTGATTGAAGAAGTTGCCTTACGTTCAAGTTTTTCCTTCTGTTATTCAGACCGGCCTGGAACTCGCGCATCCATTCTTCCCAGTAAAATTAAGATTGCCCAAGACGTTGCCTTAGAACGCCTGAACAGATTGCAGGCCGTGCAGGATGCCTTAACGCGGACGTGGCTTGATCGGCGCGTTGGACAGAGCACCGTCATTTTGCTGGAGCACGCAAGCAAAAAACTACCGGAAAAGGGGTTGTCGAATGCCTCGCCACCTGTCGCCGTATGTGCTGACCAAGAAA
>CAYJGA010000419.1:0-2006 GCA_964369255.1 uncultured Desulfovibrionaceae bacterium | reverse complement strand
GCCATAAGCTCTTTGTAGACCGTGTGCACGCGTGAGTGAAAGGCGACACTCTCGGCATCAAAGCGCCCTTCCTTTTCTGTCGTATTGTGCGCAGTGTTGCGGGCATGGGCGCGAGCAAGCCCCACTTCCACAGGCACATCAAAAAAGAGTGTCATGTCCGGCCAGAGGTTCTGCGTGGCAATGTTGTGGAGCTGGAGGAGCTTTTCCTTGTCATGACCACGTCCGCCGCCTTGATAGGCTAGGGTAGAGTCCATATAGCGGTCGCACAGGACAAGCTTGCCCGCCGCCATGGCAGGCCGGATGACACTGTGAACATGTTGCGCTCTGTCGGCAATGAAAAGTAAGAGCCGATGCCGCGCAAATGCGACACAAGAGCAGTTAAAGCAGTAGACTTTCCGGCACCTTCCGTGCCTTCTAAGGAAATAAACATGGCTGTCCCTTATTCTGGTGATGGTTCTGAAGAGCTACTCTGCGGCTTGAACATAAAGCGTTCCAAGGAGGGCTGATAGGGCGACCAGCCCACTTTTTCCTCTTCCCAATCGTGGAAAAGCTCTCTGCATTGCGCCATTTTTGCGTCGATATTATCCGCATAGTGCAAGAGGAGCGCTTCCGCAGTCTGTGGCAAACACGCAGCGCCAAACTCCCGAAAACCATGGTGGCTGATGATAAGATGCTTGAAATGTTGCTGGAGTGCGGGCGATAAGTCCGATTGCTTGAGCAAGGGATAGAGATATTCTAAGGCCAAGTCCACATGTCCCATGAGGCGGCCTGCGTCCGTATAATCGGGAACGAGGCTCCGTTCTTGTGCACCCGATAACAATGCACTATGACAGCCGGCAAGCTCCCAAATTTTCCCCATATCATGGAAAATTGCGGCGGCAAGCAGTACCTGCTTGTCAAGCTCCGGATAGTGCTCCGTCAAACGCACAACAAGCTGTGCCACCGACAAGGTATGCTCTAAAAGGCCGCCGCAATAGGCTTGATGAATTTTCTTTGCCGCGGGAGCCATGCGCCACGCCGCACATACGGCTTCGTCCTGAAAGACAGAAAACACAAAGGAGCGCCACGCTTCATGGGTAAATTCTCGCTCGCAAAGCTCAATAAGCTCCTGCCACATGACATGGGGCGCTACTTTGCTCGATGGCACAAAGGCGGCTATGTCCATATGCGCCGCCTCTTCTTGTGTGAGGATATGCATGTGGTTGATATTCAGCTGTATCTTGTTATTATATACGTCTGTGCTGCCTTCAATCTCCACAAAACAGCTCGCGGCAATGTCCTTAAACTGCATACTATACGGGCTCCAAATCTTGCCCTCCACGGAACCTGTGCTGTCGCACAGCTCAAGGCGCCAATACGGACCATTGCGCGCTTGCAAAAGACTTGCACCACCCACCAAGAAAACAGTGCGAATTTTTTCGCGTGCCTTTAAATCCTTCACGCAAAGACGATCCTGCATCAACGCTCCCTCCCAAAAAAAAATGTTTCGCTCAAGTCCACATAACAGCCTGTTGAAAAAGTCCAAATTCACAGGCCTCATGGTCTCATCAGGCCGTCGTGCATTTCTAGCAAGTCAAAGGCGTTTTGACAAGAACATTCCACGACACGCGTCAAAAATATGCAAAAACAAATACAAAATGACAAATACAATGTATACGACCGCTCGGTGTGAGAAAAGAAAAAAATTCCCATGCAGCAAAGAAAAAAAACTTTTCTTTAAGACTTTTTTCTGCACATGCAAGCACTTAAAAATACAAAAAAAGAGTAAAACTCTTCACCACTATGCCATATTAAAATAATGACAAAGAAAAAAATATGTGATAGTGGGGACTGGTTAAGTAAACAGTTTTTATGCGTACCGCTCGCGCGAGCGCGTAGGCAGTGCGCACAGCCTTTCTGCAATGACTATGCATTTTGCGACAAAAAACTTTTTATATGACAGCGTTACCATGCAATTATAAGGAGAATAACATGGCTAAGATGAAGACCATGGATGGCAACACAGC
>CAYJGA010000418.1:0-2022 GCA_964369255.1 uncultured Desulfovibrionaceae bacterium | reverse complement strand
ACACGCCGTCGCAACAGGAATACTTCCCCGATGCCAAGGGCAACAAGGTGAAAATCCCGGGCGGTTTGAATTTGTGGCGATGCGACACGACATTTTTTAAGAGTGACCTCTCGAACAAGCTCAGCATTGCATCGGACGATCCGGGCGCGTTTCATTTGCATTCGAATGAGGGCGGCGTCTTGGAGCAGTACGCGCGTGAAATGTGCGCGGAGGTGTGGGACGACGAGAAGCAGGGCTGGGAGAATCCCCACGGACGCGCCAACCATGCGTGGGACTGTGAGGTTATGGGGCTGGCGCTTGCGTATATTTTGAACGTGCGCCACATGCGACCGGAGGGAGAGACGCAGAAGGACAAGGCAAAACAGAGTGCGCAGACTGTACGAAGCAACCTTTCCGGCGCACACTCGCGGAGGCGGTAAGGATTGTGAAATTTCATGAAGCTTAAGAGGTAGGAGTAAGGATTATGAACGAAGGCAAAGACAAAAAAAACTCTTGACGTGTGTTGTGGGGGTAAGATGTTTTTTACAAAAAAAGCTGTAAAATATGCTTGCAACGAATATATTTTCAAAAAGTTGGACGGAAAAGAAAAACCATATTGCACTCGATATGAAAAAAAGCTTGAACCTCTTGGCATTGTGATGGTTAAAAAATGCAATCAATGCCTTAACAGTGAAATTGACTATGAGGACGAGGACGAGGTGAAAAAATGACAGCAGCGCAATCACCTCTTAAAATTCTCGACGTCTGCTGTGGTGGTAAAAAGTGATGCAGGATAGGTTGAAATAAAAATAACAGGCAAAGGAGGCAGGGAATGGAATTGCAAGACAGGTTGAATTGGCAACAGGCGTGTACTGTTCTTGGATGCAGCAAGACGACACTGTACAAGCTGGTGAAAGAAAAGCATTTACGCTCATATGGCACGGGCACGCGGTATCGCTGGTTTAGCAGGGATGAGTGTGTGGAGTATGTGGAAAGGGTGCAAAAAGAAAAAAAACATGGTTCATGAAAAGAATGAGATACATATCAATATGCAGCGGCATCGAGGCTGCAAGTGTTGCATGGGCGCCTCTTGGCTGGCATCCTGTGTCATTTTCGGAAATTGATGCTTTCCCAAGTGCTGTTTTAGCGCACCATTACCCACAAGTGCAAAACTTGGGGGATATTACACAAGTTGACTGGAGGGCATATGCAGGCAAGGCAGATATTGTTGTGGGAGGTACTCCCTGCCAAAGTTTTAGCGCAGCGGGAAAAAGACATGGCATGGACGATGCCAGAGGTCAGCTCTCATATGTCTTTGTGGGACTTGTTCAAGACATTAAACCAATATGGTTCATATGGGAGAATGTCCCCGGTGTTCTATCAAGCGGGGGAGGCAGAGACTTTAAAGCACTCTGCTACGCCTTTAATGACATCGGGTATCATATCGCGTGGCGAGTGCTTGACGCTCAGTTCTTCGGAGTCCCCCAGCGCCGCCGCCGCGTGTTCGTTGTCGGACATATTGGAGACTGGAGACGTGCCGCAGAAGTATTGCTTGAGTCCGAAAGCGTGCGCGGGTGTCCTCAGAAGCGTCAAAACACGAAAAGAGACCTTGCCGGAACGCTTACGGCAAGTTATGGAAGCACACGCGGCGCAGGCTTAAAGCCCGGCAACTTGACCATCGCAAAAACACTTTTAAGCGCAGTCAACAAACATAAGAATGATGAAACCTATGTCGTGCATGATGAAGCTGTCCGCCGCCTTACTCCCCTTGAATGCGAGCGCCTGCAAGGTTTTCCCGACAATTGGACACAGGTACCGTATCGTGGCGGCATGGCAAAAGACACGCCTCGATATAAAGCCATAGGAAATTCCATGGCTGTGCCTGTGGTACGCTGGATTGGTGAACGAATTGGAAAAGTTCACATAAAAAACACTTGCCAAGCGCTCAAGGACGACTTATAGAAAAAGGGAGCCTCGGTTCATGCGCTAACACGAACCAAGGCTAGTACGGCGCGTGAGCGTCCCCTTGTTTACACGGCTTGC
>CAYJGA010000417.1:0-2046 GCA_964369255.1 uncultured Desulfovibrionaceae bacterium | reverse complement strand
CCTTCAAAAAAACCATCTGTTTAGCTAAACAATCGGCGCTTTCGGATGGGAAGGTAAAAAAAGCATTTTCACTTTTCAAAGCTACACTTTTAGTGTTTTGTAAAGCCGAAAACTATCTACTTAACTGTAGGTAAATGTACGAAGCAACATGAAAATGACGCGCGCGCAAAAACATCATCAAAATTCACAGTTGACTCTCGTTGCAAAAGTCTCTAAAATACTTGCTCCTTTATTTTTTATTACCCTTTACAAAGCAGGAAAACGCACATGGAAAAAAATATATTTGGCAGCACCGATGGCACAGAAAAACCCATGGACTTTATACGTCAACGCATCGTCGCTGATAATGAATCCGGACGCTTTGATAAGCGCGTCCACACGCGATTTCCTCCCGAACCCAACGGATACCTGCATCTTGGGCACGCCAAATCTATTTGCCTGAACTTTGGTGTGGCAGAAGAGTTTCAAGGCATTTGTAACTTGCGCTTCGATGACACGAACCCCACAAAGGAAGAAACAGAATACGTCGATTCCATCCGCACAGACGTGGAATGGCTTGGAGGTGTTGTGGAAGGCGGCGGCTTTTACGCATCGGATTATTTTGAAAAGCTGTATGCCTTTGCAGAACAGCTCATCCTTGCAGGAAAGGCCTATGTGGACTCAAGCAGCGCGGAAGAAATACGAGAAATGCGTGGCACCTTCACGGAAGCCGGAAAAAATAGCCCCTATCGCGATCGCAGTGTGGAAGAAAACCTCGACCTCTTCCGCCGCATGAAGGCCGGAGAATTTCCGGACGGCGCCCATGTGCTCAGGGCAAAAATTGACATGGCCTCGCCGAACATCGTCCTGCGCGACCCTACTTTATATCGTATTCGCCATGCGCATCACCACAGAACCGGCGATGCATGGTGCATCTATCCCATGTACGACTACACTCACTGCATTTCTGACTCGCTGGAAAACATCACCCACTCCCTCTGCTCTCTTGAGTTTGAAAATAACCGCGCACTCTACGACTGGACACTGGAAAATCTTGGCATCTATCAGCCGCAACAGATTGAATTTGCCAGAATGCAAGTGACCTTTACCATCCTATCCAAGCGTAAACTCATCCAGTTAGTACAAGAGGGGCATGTGCGCGGCTGGGACGATCCCCGCATGCCTACGCTCTCCGGACTTCGCCGTCGCGGTGTGCCGCCGGAGGCGTTGCGCGAATTTTGCGCCCGTATCGGCGTCTCCAAGGCCGATTCCATGGTGGACTATGGCCTCTTAGAATTTTGTATGCGCGAATACCTCAACGCCCATACGCCGCGCGTCATGGCTGTGCTCGACCCATTAAAAGTAGTCATCGAAAACTATCCGGAAGGACAAACAGAAGATTTCCACATGCCCTATCATCCCGAAGACGAAAGCTACGGATCTCGTACAGTGCCCTTCACACGGGAAATATATGTGGAGCGCGATGACTTCCGCATGAACCCTCCCAAGAAGTTCCATCGCCTCTATGTCGGTTCAGAAGTGCGCTTGCGCTATGCGTATTACATCAAGTGTCACGAAGCCATATGCGACAGTGACGGCAATGTCACCGAACTGCGCTGCACCTACGACCCCGAAAGTCGCGGCGGCCACACAGAAGACGGACGCAAAGTACGCGGAACACTCCATTGGGTCTCCAAGGAGCACGCGGCGCCTCTGGAAGTCCGTCTCTACGACCACCTCTTCATGACTGAGCAGCCCCACATCGCCGAAGAAGGAAAAACCTTCCTCGATAATATAAACCCCGACTCGTTAAAAATTATCACAGCCATGTGCGAACCGTCCTTACGCACGGCGAAAGCCGGCGAACGCATCCAGTTTGAACGACTCGGCTACTTCTGCGCAGATCCCGACGGAACAGAGAATACGCCCGTCTTCAATCGTATTGTGACGCTCAAAGATTCTTGGGCAAAGATGGAAAAGAAGGGCTAAACAAAGTTTTTTTGAAGAGGGTTTGGGGGAAAGCTTTTTTTATTTTTTTGTTTAAGTTTTTTTCTTGGGGGGAAACTT
>CAYJGA010000416.1:0-2056 GCA_964369255.1 uncultured Desulfovibrionaceae bacterium | reverse complement strand
AAAAATGTTCCCCCCCAAGAAAAAACTTAAACAAAAAATAAAAAACAAAAAAAGCTTTCCCCAAACCCCCTTCAAAAAAACTCACTCTATCGCTTGCGCTGAATGATCACGCGCTTCAGGGCTCCGTCGCCGGAACTGCGGGTGGTGACATCGGTGTCGTCTTGCAAGGTCATGTGGACGATGCGTCGATGATAGGAGGAGAGGGGACGCGTGGAGAAGGGCTTGCCTGAATTTTTTGCTCTTTCTGCGAGGGAAAGGGCAATTTCCTTGAGCTTTTCATCTTGACGCGAACGATAATCTCCGGCGTCGAGTTGAACGCGCACGGCGGCTTGCATTTGTCTGGAGACGATGCGTGAGGCCATGTATTGGAGAGCCGCGAGCGTTTGACCTTCGCGCCCTATGAGCAGGCCGGAATCATAGCCGCAGTCCATGCGCACGCATACGCGCCCTTCGTGTATATCTGCTGTGAGTGGCACGAAGCCGACGACGGGGAGGATGAGCTGCCCGACAACTTCCATGCTGACCATTTGCAGACGCCCTTTGTCGAGGGAATCGAAGGGAACAGGCTGCCAATTTTCGCCCTCGTCCATATCTTCGGCAAAGGGTGTGCTGCCCGACAGCGGCGAAGGAAGTTCCGCGGAAAGCTCTGCGGAAAGCTCTGCTGAAAGGACAGGCGACATGGCTTTGAGCTGTTCGTCATCTGCTATTCCATTGGCGTCAGGGGTTCTTGGTTGCTGCTCAGGGTGCTCATGTCGCGGACGCCGCCCTTTGCGACCCTTTTGAGGCGCTGGTGCAGAGACCTCAAGCTCGTCCTCGTGTAAATCGCGCTGCTTTGGAGCGGGAAGCGTTGTATTATGACTTGTGCTGTCAGACGCCTCGTCACGCGGATTTCTTTTATCGCGGCTTTTTGATGGGTGCTTCTGCGTTTTTTTATCGCGTCCTCGGGGTCTTCTTTCACGCTTGTCTTGGACATTTTCAGAGCTGCCTTCTTCGTTTTGGCGTCCCAAAATATCATTGATAGCGGAGCGAAGCTCCACCTTCTTTGCACGCACTTTCGCTTTTCGCACGCCCACAAGACCAAAAATGCCGGTTTTCGCGTCCTGTACTATTTCTATTTCCAACTGCTCGCGGGAAGTATTGTAATAGGAACACGCCTCTTGTATGGCCTCATCTAAGCTTTTTCCTGTAAACTCTTTATATCCATCCATGGATAACTCCTTTGATTACAAGGTGGTGGCGTTTACGCTGCGTCTGCTTTTTTCAAAAGCATCCATTGCTGCGCCATGGAAAGAATATTGTTGACGAGCCAGTACAAGACAAGTCCTGAAGGAAAGTTCAAAAACATGAATGTGAAGATAAGCGGGAGGAACATCATAATTTTTTGTTGCATGGGATCACCCATAGGAGGTGACATCTTCTGCATAAAGAACATGCTGGCGCCCATGAGGAGTGGGGTGATGTAGAAGGGGTCAGCTGCGGAGAGGTCTGCCAGCCAAATAAGATCTGTGCCCGGCAAGTGCGTGATAAAGGAAGCACCGCGCAATTCGATGGACGAAAGCAATGCTTGATAAAGGCCAAAAAACACGGGAAGCTGTACGAGCATGGGCACACAGCCGCTGGCAGGGTTGATGCCATAGGTTTTGTGCAGGTTCATCATTTCTTTTTGAAGCGCTTCTCTGTCGTCGGCGTGCTTTTCGCGCAGTGCGGTTATCATGGGCTGGATTTTGCGCATTTTTGCCATGGATGCATAGCTTTTTGCGGTCAAAGGCCAGAAAAGAATCTTGATGCCAACAGTCAATAAGATGATGGCAACGCCCCAGTTGTGTACGTAGGCTTGCAGATACTCAAGGCACCACAGCAAAGCTGAACCGATAATACCAAACATGCCAAGGTCAACAGCAGAAGCCAAGTTGTTGGGCGTACCTTCCAAGAGCGAACGCAGCTTGGGTCCAAGCCAGTAGACAACATCTTGCTGTGTGGTGGCACCAGGCTGCACGAGGACATCCCCCTGCTCCAAAGCGACACGATAAACATTGTTTTGGATGCGAGCTTTGAG
>CAYJGA010000415.1:0-2059 GCA_964369255.1 uncultured Desulfovibrionaceae bacterium | reverse complement strand
CTAATTTTTTTGGAGGCATCATGTTATTTGAATCTGTCGCTTTTGCCATGGGCACAGCACCGCAAGGCGGGGCAGCCAGTGGTACAGATATGCTTGTACAATTTGTTCCCCTCATTCTTATGTTGGGTATTTTCTGGTTCTTACTCATTCGTCCGCAGCAAAAACGCGCGAAAGAGCATAAGGCCATGCTGGAAAACTTGAAGCGTGGTGACTATATCATCACCTCCGGTGGCATGATTGGTCGCATTCAAGAAATTGATGCGGACACTGTCGTCATCGAATGTGGCGAATCCAAGTTGCGTATGACGCGCGGCGCCATCGGCGGCTTGTACAATGCGTCTGCCCCCGCCACGGAGAAGAAGTCCGGCTGAGCCTGTTAGCGGCCTGTTGTGTAACGCGCCGCAGACCTCAGGGTGAGGAATATTTTACACAAGGCGTCATTTTGACGCCTTGTGTGTTTTATATCCTCGATATTTTTGCATTTCTAATAAATTTTTCAAAATCGCCTCAATGGGGAAGGTAGGAGTTCATGGCAGTGTTTCGTTGGCGCATGGCCCTTGCAGTGGTGGTCTTTGTGGCAAGTCTTATATATGTCTTGCCAAGTATACCCTTTATAAAACAATCATTCTTAGGCGACCTTTTGCCGGACGCCCATATAAATCTTGGCCTTGATCTCAAGGGGGGCATCCACTTGACCCTTGAAGTTGAAGTGGAAAAGGCCGTCACCAATGCCCTCGCACAAGTGGGGCAGGATGTGCGCGTGGACGCGCAGGACGAGGACATAAGCGTTTTGCGTCCGCGCATGCTCAACGCGGACACGCTGGAATTTATCCTTCTGCGTGCGGAACATCAAGAGCGCCTGCAAAAGCTCCTCACAGAGCAATATCCCAATGTGGAAGTGGTGGGCACAAATACGCTTGCCAGCGGACAGCTGCAATATACTGTGCGCTTTACGCCCGCCGCCCGCACACTCATTGAAGATATGGCGCAAGAACAAGCGCTGCGCACCATCCGTAACCGCATCGACCAATTCGGCGTGGCAGAGCCGGACATCCGCAAGCAAGCAGGGCACCGCATCCAAATTCAGCTCCCCGGCATCTCTGACCCCAGCCGCGCTGTGCAGCTCATCGGACAGACAGCCCACCTCGAATTTCACATTGTGCGCGACGACATCGACCCGACTCGCGCTGTACTTCCCGCGGATGTTATCGCCCGTCCTTTCATGAACAGGAATGCTGCTGAAGGGGCTTCCGGGAGTGTAGGGGAGCAACTCATTGCCCTTGAAAAGGACGCGGCTCTCACAGGGGAAGATGTGGCCGACGCGCGCCCGGGCTTTGACCAAATGAATCAGGCCTATGTGCTCCTCAACTTCAACGGACGCGGCGCCACAGTGTTTGAGCGCCTCACGGGCGAAAATGTGGGCAAGCGCATGGCTATTGTGTTGGACGGCAAAGTTTATTCCGCCCCGAACATCAATGAACGCATCGCCGGCGGCCGCGCCAGCATTACGGGCAACTTCTCCACCACAGAAGCGCAAGACTTGGCGCTGGTGCTGCGTGCGGGGTCGCTCCCTGCGCCTGTGGTCATCCTTGAAGAGCGCACCGTAGGCCCTTCCCTTGGGCAAGAATCCATCGACAGCGGCATCCAAGCGGCCTTGGTGGGTGCGTGCGCTGTGGTCATATTCATGGCTATTTACTATAGTTTAAGCGGTCTTGTGGCTAATTGCATGCTCATTTTTACCATGACCATGATATTGGCGGGCATGGCGGCCTTTGGCGCCACCTTAACCTTGCCAGGCATCGCGGGCATCGTGCTCACCATCGGTATGGCTGTGGACGCCAACGTCCTCATTTATGAGCGCATTCGAGAGGAATTACGCAAAGGACTCTCCTCCCTTGCCGCCGTCAACGCAGGCTTTGAGCGGGCGTCCTTGTCCATCATCGACTCCAACCTCACCACCATCATTGCCACCATCGTGCTCTATCAATTTGGCACAGGCCCCGTGCGCGGCTTTGCAGTGACCTTGTCCCTCGGTATCATCGCCTCCATGTTTACGGCG
>CAYJGA010000414.1:0-2061 GCA_964369255.1 uncultured Desulfovibrionaceae bacterium | reverse complement strand
CCCCTCGGTGCCGACTTATGGAATAAAAATTATCAAATGGTCGCCACAAATGCGCAGTCTGTACGCTTCTTTGGACTTTCGTCCAAACAAGAATATATGGAGCGCTTCATAGAGTTTTCGCCAAAAACACAGCCATGCGGTAAATCATCAAAAGAACTTATAACTCTTCACCTCAATAAAGCCTTTCAAGAAGGAAAATGCGCGTTTGAATGGATGCACGTAGGACACGAGGGCGAACAAATGCCCGTAGAACTCACACTTATCCGCGTGGAATATCGTGGAGAAGAACTGGTTGCCGCCTACCACCAAGACCTGCGCACACTCAAAGCAAGCCAAGCGCAAACACGGGAAGCAGAGAACAGAGCAACCATCATGCTCGACTCTGTCCCCATGGGCGCCCTCTTCCTCGATAGAAATGCTGAGCGTATTGATTGTAATATGGTGGCTGTCACCCTCTTTGGATTCGACTCGAAGGACGACTACTTGCGCAACGCAGAGGAAACATATCCCATCGTGCAACCGGATTGCCTGCCCTCCGCTGTTTCCATGAAGGAACATTTTGCCGTCGCATTTCAAAGCGGCATGCATAATTTTCAGTGGATTTGTTGCCACAGAAAAACAAAGGAATCCATCCCTGTTGACATCAGTATGGTGCGCATCGACTTTCGCGGAGAACCCGTCATCTTGTGCTATTTACGCGACCTTCGCGAATATAATGCTATGCTGCAAGAAATCCACAAAACAGAAAATGACTTGCGAAAAGCTCGTGATATAGCAGAACAAAGCACAAAGGCCAAGAGCGAATTTTTAGCAAATATGAGTCACGAAATTCGCACGCCTATGAACGGCATCCTCGGCCTCCTTGAAATTCTCAAAAAAACAGAACTTGCGAACCTGCAAAAAGACTATGTGGAAAAGGCTCTTTATTCCGCAAACAACCTCTTGCGCATTATCAACGACATTCTGGACTTCTCAAAAATTGAAGCCGGCAAGCTGGAAATGGAATATATCCCCTTCTCCATCAGCGATATATGCGACGAGCTACAAGCACTCTTCCAACCAAAAATCGCAGAGAAAAACCTGACACTCCACCTCATGGCCAATGCCCTTGATACTGTCAGCTTCATGGGCGACCCACTGCGGCTTAAACAAGTACTCTTTAACCTCGTGAGCAACGCCATCAAGTTCACGGATGACGGAAGCATCACTGTCACCCTCGAACACCGCGAAACCGTCAACAACGAAGCCCATTGCTACTTCTCCGTGCGTGACACAGGTATCGGCCTCACAGAAGATCAATGCGCCCGCCTCTTCTCGGCCTTTTCACAGGCGGACACGTCTGTTACACGCAAGTACGGGGGCACAGGGCTCGGACTCGTCATTTCAAAGCGCATCGTGGAGATGATGAATGGCAATATCGGCGTAGATAGTACCTATGGGCAAGGCTCCACATTTTACTTTAACACCGTTTTCACACTCTGTCGCTTTGAAAACACGCGAATTACGCAGAATAATACCACACAAACTGCTGTCGATAAGGAAGAGCTTTCTATTCATGAACAAACAGACCAGACACGCACCGCGCACATTCTGCTTGTGGAAGACAATGACATTAACCAACTCATAGCAGAAGAACTCCTCAAAGCCGTGGGACATACTGTAGATATAGCTAACAACGGACAAGAAGCCCTCGATTTCCTCGCTACAAAACACTTTGACCTTGTCCTTATGGATATACAAATGCCTGTGAAGGATGGTCTTACAGCCGTGAAAAACATCCGCACCCAAGAGACCTTCCAAGACCTCCCCGTCATCGCCATGTCCGCACACGCCATGGAAGGCGATAAGGAAATCAGCCTCACCCATGGCATGAATGACCATATTACAAAGCCCATTTCACAAGAAGTTCTCTACACCACCCTCAACTACTGGCTCAAAAAACGCCACGAGGGCACAATGCTCACAGGTGAGCAAACGTAAGATGAGAACAGGTTATTCTAATTTGTTTTTTTTGAAAGGGGTTTGGGGAAAACTTTTTTCTTGGGGGAAAACTTTTTTTAG
>CAYJGA010000413.1:0-2066 GCA_964369255.1 uncultured Desulfovibrionaceae bacterium | reverse complement strand
AAAGGAATTTACTCAGATTTATCCTCAGCCCGGCTGGGTAGAGCACAGCCCCACGGAAATTTTTGATACCCAAGCACATGTGGCGCGTGATTGCGTGAAGGCAGCCGGCATCACAGGCAATGACCTTGCTGCTGTGGGCATCACAAACCAGCGCGAAACCACTGTCGTCTGGGATAAGAAAACAGGCGCCCCTGTGTATAATGCCATTGTGTGGCAAGACCGCCGCACGGCTGGCTTTTGCGACCAGTTGCGTGCAGAAGGAAAAGCCGACCTTATTCGTGAAAAAACAGGCCTTGTGTTAGATGCATACTTCTCCGGCACGAAGGTTCGTTGGATTTTGGACAATGTGGAAGGCGCCCGCGCAAAAGCGGAAGCCGGTGAATTGCTCTTTGGCACCGTGGATACGTGGCTCATTTGGAATTTGAGTAAGAAGACGTCCCATGTGACAGACCCCTCCAACGCAAGCCGCACACTGCTCTTCAATATCCACACAGGTCAGTGGGATGATGAATTGTTGGAAATCATGGGTGTGCCGCGGAATATGTTGCCGGAAGTACAGCCTTCTTCCAGTGTTATGGCGCATACGCACGCTGAGTACTTTGGTTCCGCTGTGCCCATCGCCGGCGTGGCCGGTGACCAACAAGCGGCGACCTATGGCAATGCCTGCTTGAAAGAAGGAATGGCAAAAAATACCTATGGCACAGGCTGCTTCTTGCTCATGAACACAGGCACAAAGGCCAAGGAAAGCAAGAATAATATGCTCACGACGGTGGCATGGCAAAATAATGCCGGCTTACACTATGCTCTTGAGGGCAGTGTCTTTGTGGGCGGCGCTGTGGTGCAATGGCTTAGAGACGGCTTGCAAATTATTAAGGACTCTTCCGACATGGAAGGTCTCGCTTCCACTGTGCCCGACAATGGCGGCGTGTTCTTTGTGCCTGCTTTCGTGGGTCTTGGCGCGCCTTATTGGGATCAGTATGCGCGTGGCACCATGGTGGGCATTACGCGTGGCACAAGCCGCGGACATATTGCGCGTGCGACTCTGGAGAGCATCGCTTTGCAAACGCTTGACATCATTGACGCCATGCAAAAAGACGCGGGCGTTCCCTTAAGCGCCTTGCGTGTGGACGGCGGCGCCAGCCGCAACAGCATGCTCATGCAGTATCAGGCCGACTTGACAGGTGTGCCCGTGGAGCGTCCCACAGTGACGGAAACCACCGCTCTCGGCGCAGCCTATCTTGCAGGGCTTGCTGTGGGCTTCTGGGAAACGGAAGAGGAGCTTGCCGCGCAGTGGCAGCTTGATCGCCGTTTTGAGCCGAAGATGTCTGCCGACCAGCGCGAAGCCTTGTTGTATCAATGGCATCGCGCTGTAGCGCGTTCGCGTGCATGGATTGAAGAAGATAAATAGTGTTTTGTCTGAGAAGTTTTTTTTGAAAGGAGTTTGTGGTGAAGATTTTTTGAGAAAAAAAGTCTTCACCCGAACCCCATTTAAAAAACAAATCGGAATGATTTTCGTTTGTTCTATCCCCCACAATAAGGCATCTTGCTTTTGCCGGAAAAAGTGCTTACCTTCTGAAAAAGGGGGCTGAAAATGCAAGAAGCTTTCAAAGAAAACATCTTAAAAAGAGCCAGAAAAGAATGGCAACGCCTTGATATTACAAATGATTTTATCTTTTCTCAGTTTATGCGAGATAAAGACATTTGTAAGGAGGTGTTAGAGATTTTGTTGCCCTTTGAAGTAAGTCGCATCGAATATGTAGAATATCAAAAAACCATTGATATTTTCAAGAAAACGAAAAGTGTTCGTTTCGATGTCTACGCGAAAGAAAGGGACAAAGTGTACAATGTGGAGATGCAAATAAACAAGGAAGCAGACATTGCCAAGCGCAGCCGATTCTATCAGGCAGCCATTGATTTTGACATGCTGGAAAAAGGTGATAAATATCAGGACTTGAAGGAAACTTTTGTCATTTTTATCTGCAAGTTCGATCCTTTTGGATACGGATTGCCCTGTTATAATTTTAAGAATATATGCCAAGAAAACAAAGACATTGAACTGGGCGACG
>CAYJGA010000412.1:0-2069 GCA_964369255.1 uncultured Desulfovibrionaceae bacterium | reverse complement strand
GCTTTGTGGCGGCCTTGTGCAAGGCGACAAAGGACGCGCGCGCGTCGCTGCCTTGATAGGGGACTTGTGCCACATCGAGGATGGCTTGTACAAGACCATCCTCCCCCGGGGCGCCGTGCAAGTTAATGAAGGCGAAGTCGTGCGCCTTGGCTGTGGTGGCAAGACTATCAAAGCCGAGGGATAGGTCAAAAAATGTCACGTCGTGCCCGCGAGATGTTAGAGCCTTCGCGATGCTGTGCGCGCCGCTTAAAGAGACTTCACGCTCGTTCGACCATCCGCCCGCTATCAAGAGTATACGCATCTAAAGAACACTCCAGTTGCGCAGAAAGTGCGCGTTCAATGTTTTTACCTTGCTCGTAAGACGCGGTGATGCCGGCACGATAGTCCTTCGTGGTGCCATAGCGCTCCAACAAGTCTTCGTAGCGCTCCTTTAAAGAAACACATTTTTGATGCATGATGCGTTTGTCGGCATACATGACAAAGAAGGGTAGGGCGCATATATTGTCTGGCAATGCCCACGGCCAGTGGACGTGCATGGCGACGCCTTGTGCGATGCTTCTGTTGCCTGTTGCCTCGATGACCCATGATGCGCCTATCTGCGCATGACTGCCCCCGTGGTCGATGGTATAGCTTTTTGCGATGTCGTGTAAAAGGGCGCTTGCGCGTACAGAGTCGACGCAGACGGGAAAGCCTTTGTCGTGCGCCATTTGTGCGACTGACTGCGCAATGTCGGCGACCATGAGCGAATGGGAGCGCACGTTGTCGCGGATGCTGTATTTATCCCACAGGGCAAAGCAAGTACTGTCATCGGGAATAGTGGGCGACAGTGTGGGCGCCCCAGTAGACATATTGGCGAAATATGTGGCAGCGAGGGCAAAGTAAGGCAAATCTGCGAGTGGATGTGTTTTTTCATGTTTTTTCATGGCTTTGATTATGCCTCCTTTCGCAAGTTTTGACAAATATTTTTTCGAGAAAAAATCTGAAAAAAGATAATACAAAATCTTTGAAATTTATAACACTTTTATCTTTTTGAAAAAAGTTCTCGCTGTAGCTCTGTGACAGTTGTGATGCCGCCGCTCTCGCTGTCCGGGTGAATAAGGGGATTATAGCCCAATCGTGAGGCCTGCGTAAAGCGAATTTCTTGGGCGCTGACGGAGCGGATTTGTCCGTTCAAGTCCACCTCCCCCCAAAAGACAGCGCGCTCCGGCAGCGGGACATCATAAAAGGAAGAGAGCACCGCAGCTACGAGAGCCACGTCCATGCCGGGGTCGCTCAGACGCATGCCGCCTCCCACCTTGGCGTAAATATCCACTTGCCCGAAGTTGAGCTTGAGGCGTTTTTCAAGCACAGCTAAAAGCAGATGTAAGCGGTTTGTGTCGAAGCCGAGAGCTGTGCGCCTTGGGATCGCAAGATATGTGCGCGACACGAGGGCTTGCACTTCCACGGCAAGGGGTCTGTGTCCGTCCACCGCCATAACCACCGCTGTTCCACTGAGGCTTGCGTCGCGCATACCAAGAAAGAACGTAGACGGGTCGTCAATAATTTGCATGCCCTGTTGTGCCATGCGGAAAACGAGTAATTCTTCATTAGGGCCAAAGCGATTTTTGAAGACACGCAAAAGGCGGAACATTTGTCGGCGGTCGCCTTCAAGGGAGATGACCGTATCCACCATATGCTCCAAGAGGCGTGGCCCTGCGAGGGCGCCTTCCTTTGTCACATGTCCCACCAAGATGAGGCAGGTGGCGCTGGCGCGACACTTCTCAAGCAAGTCTGTGGCGACGGCGCGCACTTGGCTTACATTGCCGGGCAGGCCGTCGGCGTCCATACTCGTCAGCGTTTGCACGGAGTCCACCACAAGGAGTGCGGGCGGCTCGTTGAGCAAGAGCGGATGAATATCTTCGACGCTGGATGTGGCCATGGCAAGAAGGGAGTCGTGCAGCACACCAAGGCGCTGACCGCGACGTTTAATCTGTGGCAGTGACTCTTCACCGCTCACATAGAGCACCTTGTGCCCTCGCGCCGCCACTGTACCAGCCACTTGCAGCAGCAAGGTGGACTTGCCAATCCCC
>CAYJGA010000411.1:0-2076 GCA_964369255.1 uncultured Desulfovibrionaceae bacterium | reverse complement strand
AAAGGTATCCTAAACGAAAATGGAGTGTCTAAAAAACCCTAGACCGATACAGGAGTAGCTCTGGTGAGTTCTTTTATCAAGGCTTTTTTTCTAGAAAAAATTTTCCCCAAGAAAAAAACTTAAAAACAAAAAAATCTTCCCCAAACCGCTTTCAAAAAAACAATATTAGGATGCTATGATGTCATTCCGCCACCCCATGTCTTGCTCTGTGCGCCCCATTTCTTTTGCTTGCAAGAAGAACAAAATATCTTTATGAATGAAAAGCTTTTCTGACAGACTTTGTCATCAGTACGAAAAAATACATACTATGGGGTGCATATGAGCAACGAACCAGATAAAATTATTTATTCAATGATCCGTGTTTCCAAGCGACACGGGCAAAGAGAAGTCCTCAAGGACATCTCACTCTCCTATTTTTACGGGGCGAAAATTGGCGTGCTTGGCCTCAACGGCGCCGGGAAATCCTCCCTTTTGCGCATTCTCGCAGGCGTAGACGAAAGCTTTGATGGAAAAACCGTCCTCGCCCCGGGATTCACCATCGGCTACTTAGAGCAAGAACCACTCGTCAATGAAGAACGCACTGTGCGCGAAGTCGTCGAAGAGGGTGTGCAAGAACTTGTGGACATCGCCAAAGAATACGAGGCCATCAACGCCAAATTCTCCGAACCCATGGAACCGGACGAGATGGACGCGCTCATTGAAAAACAGGGAAAAGTGCAAGAACTCATGGACAATAAAGGTATCTGGGATTTAGACTCCCGCCTTGAAATGGCTATGGACGCTTTGCGGTGCCCTCCCGGTGAGACGCCTGTTTCTGTTATATCCGGCGGTGAAAAGCGCCGCGTGGCGCTTTGCCGTCTCCTCCTTCAAAATCCGGACATCCTCCTCCTCGACGAACCTACAAACCACCTTGACGCAGAATCCGTGGCATGGCTTGAGCGCTTCCTTTCCACCTTCCCCGGAACCGTCATCGCCGTCACCCACGACCGCTATTTCCTTGATAATGTGGCGGGCTGGATTTTAGAACTTGACCGCGGGCGTGGCATCCCATGGAAGGGCAATTATTCCTCATGGCTTGAGCAAAAGCAAAAACGCCTTGCCAACGAAGAAAAAACAGAAGCGCAGCGTCAAAAAACATTACAACGCGAACTCGAATGGATTCGCATGTCACCAAAGGGGCGCCATGCCAAGGGTAAGGCGCGTATCAATGCCTACGAGGCTATGCTCTCCCATGAAAGTGAAAAGTTGGCAAAGGATTTAGAAATATACATCCCCCCCGGCCCGCGCCTTGGTAAGAGCGTCATCGAGGCTGTGGGGCTTGGCAAGAGCCTTGGCGACAGGCTGCTCATGGATGGGCTCAATTGCCTCATCCCCGCCGGTGCCATTGTGGGCATCGTAGGCCCCAACGGCGCAGGGAAGACCACGTTCTTTAAAATGCTTGTAGGTCAAGAAAAACCGGACAGTGGCGACTTAAAAGTCGGCGAAACTGTCCAATTTGCCCACGTCGACCAAGGCCGCGACTCCCTCGAATCAGGAAAAACTGTCTACGAGGTCATCAGCGAAGGACATGAAAGCATCCAGCTCGGCACACGGGAAATAAATGCCCGCGCCTATTGCTCGCGCTTCAACTTCCAAGGACAAGACCAACAAAAACACGTCGACGTCCTCTCCGGCGGTGAACGTAATCGCTTACACCTCGCACGCATGCTCAAGTCCGGCGCAAACGTCATCCTCCTTGACGAACCCACAAACGATATTGACGTCAATACCATGCGCTCCCTTGAAGATGCGCTGGAAAACTTTGCAGGCTGCGTCCTTGTTATCAGCCACGACCGCTGGTTCCTCGACCGTATCGCCACACACATTCTCGCCTTTGAAGGAGACTCCAGCGTCACCTTCTTTGACGGCAACTACAGCGATTACGAAGCCGACCGCAAAAAACGTCTCGGAAAGGATGCAGACACGCCCACACGCATTAAATTCCGCAAGCTGACACGCTAGTGCTTTATGAAGTCTAAAAGTTCTTTTTTGAAAGGGGTTTGGGGAAAACTTTTTTTCTTGGGGGAAAACTTTTTT
>CAYJGA010000410.1:0-2083 GCA_964369255.1 uncultured Desulfovibrionaceae bacterium | reverse complement strand
ATACTTTTACGAAAACTCATTGCACTTCTTCCAAGAGAAGCATATAATCCCTAGTGTATGGCAGGGAGGTCTTTTATATGTTTCCACAGGCTGCATTTCAAAATGTTTTACAAAGCGCAAAAACCATAGCTATTCTCGGTGCTAAGGACAAAAAAGGGCATCCTGTCGATATGGTGGGACGCTACCTCTTGGCTGTGGGCTATACGGTCTATCCTGTCCATCCTGTACGCACATCCGTATGGGGTCTGCCCGTGTACAAAACACTCGCAGAATTGCCGGAGCGCGCTGATATTGTCAATGTTTTTAGGGCATCTGCCCATTGCCTCGCCCATGCCAAGGAAGTTGTGGCCTTGCCGTGGAAACCGCTGTGCTTTTGGATGCAGCTTGGCATTCACTCCTTGGGAGCCGCACAGCTCCTTGCGGCGCAACACATTCGCGTCGTAGAAGATATTTGCATAAAAATGGAACACGAAAAACTCTTTGGCATACGCTGAGAGAGGGGGGGAAATGGGCACGCCTGTTTTTAAGTGTCGTATGTGTGGGCAATGTTGCGAAGGCGCCGGAGGCATTGTTGTCAGTCCTAAGGATTTGGAAAGACTTTCCGACTACCTTCATATGCAGGCCGACGCTTGTGCAAAGCGCTATTGCTATGAACAATACGGAAAATTAAAGCTACGCAGTAATCCTGAAGGCTTTTGTATTTTCTTTGAGCAGGGCAAGGGCTGTGTTGTGCACGAGGGTAAGCCGGCAATATGCCGCGCATGGCCGTTTTTTCGTGGCAATATGGTGGATTCTGAAAGCCTGTTCATGGCGAAAGAATATTGTCCGGGCATCCGCCAAGATGTCGCTCATGAGGAATTTGTTTTGGAAGGAAAGCAGTACTTGACAAGTCACTGTCTTAGTGCCAGTAATGCTCGGGAGGAAGCACACGCACTTATTCCTAGTTATTCAGTAAAACACTAAGCGCAGAGCCATGAAGAAAAGTCGCCAAATCAATCTTAAAGAATGCTACGAAATTTTACAGCTTGACAAGGACGCACGCCTTGAGGATGTGAAAAAAGCTTACAGAAAGCGGGCTTTTGAATTACATCCGGATTTAAACCCCCACACTGCCGATGCGGGGTATCAATTCCAGCGTCTTAACGAGGCCTATGTGGCCTTGTCTCAGGTCTTGCAAACTGAAGAAGCGACTCATAAAACATCGGGGCAAAAGACAGCAGGGCACGACGAAAAAGCGCACAAAGGTGCGGCGTCCGGCAAGGCAGGCGCTGCCTCTGCGCACGAAAAAAGTGCGGGCGCGTCACAAAAAGCCGCCGAACCAAAAACAGAAGCGCAGCGCGAAGCAGAGCGCAAAAAGAAGCAAAGCGCCTCTGCGGCCTATGAAAAGGAATACGAAAAAGAAGATGTTCTGCGTGATCTTCTCAACGACTCCTTTGCTCGCCGTGTTTTTGAAGATATTTACAGCGAGCTGAACAAGCAGACGCAAAATACGTCCTCCACGACTGCGACCGGACAGGGAAAGCCGTCTGCCGCGTCGACGTCTCACAAAGCATCGTCCTCTACATCCTCTTTTTTTTCATCAACAGCAGCATCTGGCGGCAGCACAGGTTCTGGCTTATCATCGCCATCCGTCCACGCCACGCGCGTGGAAGTTGACAGCGGCCCACTCCCTTTTTCAGGTTTTGCCAGCAAAATGAAAGGCTGGCTCTTGCATCAAATTGACGCAAAGCAAGTGGTGAAAATGTCCACGGCAACCCTTTTTCCCGGTGCCCGCATTCGTTTGCAAATTCGTCAAGGTCTTTCTGAGGATTTGAAAACATTTGAAATCACACTCCCCAAGGATTTCGCCGTAGGAAAGCCCATGCGCTTGCGTGGGCTCGGCAAAAAAGTTGGACGTTGGCAAGGCGACCTCTACATCACTATTGAAAATATATAATAAAATCAGTACATTAAAAAATTAAAATATTTTTTGCATTCATGCATTGAATATCTATTTAAATTGCGTTACAATGTCCTGCTTGTACTTGAAGCGTACGAGAGACATTATGAAGGAGTATTCCATGACCATATCTGATCAACAGCA
>CAYJGA010000409.1:0-2101 GCA_964369255.1 uncultured Desulfovibrionaceae bacterium | reverse complement strand
GGTGGCTTTTCCGCTCATGCAGGCCAAAGTCAACTTATAGACTGGCTCAAGCCCGCCATGAGCGCACACACGCGCATAGTGCTGACCCACGGTGAGGAGAAGGCACAAACTGTGCTTGCAAAACTTATCGAAGACACCTATGGTGCCACGGTGCTTGTGCCAGAGTATATGGAAGAATTGATACTCACAAAGAGTCAAGCGCCGGAACGTGTCACGCACAGAGAAACAGCACAGCCCCGTGTGGATTGGGCTTTCTTGACGCAAGATATGGAAGCAAAGCTCAACATATTAAAAGCAAAGCTGGATAATGTCCATGAGCATTCATGGGTGGAGCAAGCGGAGCTACGCGATCGTATGGAAAGCTTTACCTATGAACTGACAAAATTGATTTCGAGGATGTAATGCGCATTATTGCAGGTTTGTTGGGCGGACGTACTCTCAAAACTGTGGAGGGGCCGGGCTATCGCCCTGCCATGTCACGGGTACGCGAAGCGCTTTTTTCCATGTTAGAATCTCGCGGCGTTGTGTGGTCTGGTTGCCGTGTGCTTGACGCTTTCGCGGGCAGCGGCTCCCTTGCCTTTGAATGCATCAGCCGCGGCGCACGGGAGGCGGTGCTTGTGGAAAATGGCAAGGAGGCTATTCGCTGCTTGCAGAAAAACGCGCAGACGCTTGGGCTTGCCACCGACAGGCTCACCGATGGGGTCACCGAGAGTGTTATGGGGCGTGTGCGCATCGTCCACGACGATGTACTCAAGTTTTTGAAAATCCGTGCCTCACAGTGTTTTGATGTGGTCTTTATCGACCCCCCCTATGGCAAAAACTTATTGGCGCCTACGTTGCAAAACCTTTTGCGACAAGGATGGGTGGCGGAGCATTCCTTCGTCACCGCAGAGGTAGAAGCCGCTCTTCCCTATGACGGGAACGCAGCCCACCCCCGCCTTGAGCTTTTGACAGAACGCACCTTTGGACAAACAAGGATCGTCATATGGAAAGTAAAGCCGAACGCATAGCCATCTATCCCGGAACCTTTGACCCTATTACCAACGGACATGTGAGTCTCATCCGTCGAGGCTGTGAAATTTTCGACACTGTTGTGGTGGCTGTGGCAGATAATACCCCAAAAGCGCCGCTTTTTAGTCATGAAGAGCGCGTTGCCATGGCTACAGAGGCCGTGGCAGATGTGCCCGGCGCCGTGGTGGAGCCGTTCACCGGTCTGTTGGTGGACTATGTGGCACAGCGCGGTGCTCGCGCCATTATGCGCGGTTTGCGCGCTGTGTCGGATTTTGAGTTTGAATTTCAGCTTGCACTTATGAATCGTAAGCTGCGACGTGATATTCAAACCATATTCTTGATGACAGATTATCAATGGCTCTATATAAGCTCCACAATTATCAAGGCCGCCGCAAGTCATGGCGGTGATGTGGAAGGTCTTGTTCCTGATAATGTGTTCAAGGCGTTACACGAAAAATACGCCTTAGGACAGGTGCGACAGGGAACGCCGTGCCTTGCGCCTTCTGCCGGAGGTTTTAAGATTTGATAGAGGTTCCCTTGCCTGTCATCTGTCTTGCCGGCCCTACGGGTGCCGGCAAGACAGAGGCAGCTCTTGCCCTTGGCACGGCGTGCATGGGGGAATGTGGAGGCGGTGAAGTCATCAATACTGACTCGCGCCAAGTGTATCGCGATTTTCCATGTATCACCGCACAGCCGAGCGTCGAAGAGCGTGCCGCATGCCCGCATCATCTCTATGGCACACTCCCCACGGAACAGAAGCTTTCCGCAGGGCGTTGGGCGGAGCAGGCCGTGGCCTGCGCCCGCGCTGTGACGGAACGCGCACGAGTGCCTTTGCTTGTGGGGGGAACCGGCATGTATTTTCGCACAGTGCTTGAGGGGATGGCAGCCATCCCCCCGGTGCCCGCGGATATTTCCGCCCATATGCTTTCTCGTCTTGCCCATGAGGGACGCGAGGCTCTGCACGCGGAGCTTGCTGTAAAGGACGCGCCTTCTGCGGCGCGTATCCATCCCCACGACTCCCAGCGCATTGCCCGCGCGCTTGAAGTGCTTCTCGCCACAGGAAAAACGCTGACTTATTGGCATACACAGA
>CAYJGA010000408.1:0-2102 GCA_964369255.1 uncultured Desulfovibrionaceae bacterium | reverse complement strand
CATCAAACCGAGCAAGTTGCTGTCCACCGCGCTGCTCTACGGCATCCGCACCGACACCGCCGCTTTTGAGCGTGCCGGTGGCGAAATAGATTTGCGCGCCTATCAGTGGTTGTCCAAGCACGCCAACACGACCCTTTTGCGCCGCATCTTGCGCAGCGAATACCTTATGGAATGGCTGCCTCTTTTTAGCCATGCGTTCCGTTCGCTTGAAACGTGCAGCACGGGCGCCCACGCCCATGTGGGCAGGGTACAATCTCCCGACTTGCTTGTGGCTATTGCAGACTTTTTTACCCGCGTGCACGGTTTGCGCTGGGTGGCAGTGAGCGGCGTCTACGGGAATCAGGCTGTTGTCATTTTCCGTGGTGACGGGAGCCGCCATTTGGGCAATTTTGCCGCGCTTCACTTTGGCAAGGACGGTTCTGCCGGTGGGCACAAAAATATGGCACGAGCGGAAATTCCCCTCACAGCCATTGGCGAGCAAAAACCGCAAGAGTATATTCATTCAAAACTCATGAAGAAAAAACGTACAAAAAAATGATGAGTAAAAGTTGATTTTTGTTTTTTCTGAAAAGCTTGTGAGGGGAAAATCTCAAAGCCCTTGTAAAAAAACACCATTAAAAATGCCATGCGATTTGACGTTCTCGATGTATTTTCCTTCTTGACATTTTCGCGCTGTCTTGTGAAGAAGGGGGGAGTGATTTTCATTATTGTAACAGCCTGTGAAGGAGTGCGCTATGCTACAGCCTTTTAAAGATGCCATTGCCCTGTGTAAAACCCTGATGCGCAATGGCTATGACGCTCATATTATCAATGCTTCCCTGCAAGAAAAACTTTATGCAGATCAAGATATTACCAGTGTCGACATTGCGTGTGAACCCGATTTTGTGACACTGAATAAGATTTTCCCTCGTATTGAAAAAGCTACACATCCCTCATATTTAGCACAGCTCACCGAAGATGGAGTGACATTCCACTTCTTCCCCTTACAACACAGTGGCACGTCGCACCCTGATTGTGACCTTTTGCGCATTGCCCCCCGCCTCACCGATGGTTTTGATTTCGGCGGACGCGTGGAGCGCTATTTGTCTCGCTATCGCATCATAGATGAGGATAATAAAGACGTCTACGAAGGTTTTGACGGCGATACGCGCGGCGAAATACGCCTTGCAGGTATCGCCAGCGAAGCGCTGCGCCAGAATTACTTGCTCGGCATTAAGGCTTTGCGCTTTTCTGCGAACTTTGATTCGCGTATTGAGCCAAATTCATGGATTGCCATTGTGCGTGCAAGTGCGGAAATTTTGGACTATGTGCCCGTGCAGAGTATTATGGACGAATGGCGTAAAGTCGCGCCCGAAGCCATGTGGAAATTTGTGAAGCTTCTTTATGATGCCCACATCCTTCAAGGTCTTATTCCTGAAATAACAGCCCTTGCCTGCATGCATCAGCAAAGGAATGATGACGGCGACCTTGAAACAGTTTTTGAGCACACCATTAACTGCATGAAATATTATCCCGAAGAGGGCTTTCATTATGATTGGCTTGGCACATTTGCCATGCTCTTCCACGATGTGGGCAAATTGTATACGGCGGAATATTTTGATGATGCGTGGACATTTTATCAGCATCACCGCGTAGGCGCAAAAATTACGCGTCAGATATTGCGTCGTCTCCATTTTGATGTGGAAGATGTGACCCTTATTTGTCACCTTGTACGCTTCCACATGCGTTTCCACTTTATGCTCACCGACCGCGGCATCCGTCGCTTTAAGTCCTTGGACGAATACCCGCGCCTCATCGCCATGACCCGCGCAGACCTGCGCGCACGCGATGGCAGCTTTACATATTTTAATCATAATATGAAATATTTAGAGCGTGCTGAAACGCCTGAGCAAATGCTTGAACCCCTGCTCAACGGCAACGAAATTATGCAGCACACCAATATGAAGCCGGGGCCTGTTATCGGTGAGATGCGCGATGCTCTTTTAAAAGCGCAAATTGCCGGTGAGGTGGAAAGCAGCGAAGACGCCATCGCCTTCGTTCGCGCCTATGCACAGCAGCATGTGGGTTAATATTGCAGGTGTTGCGTTTTTTTGAAAGGGGTT
>CAYJGA010000407.1:0-2107 GCA_964369255.1 uncultured Desulfovibrionaceae bacterium | reverse complement strand
ACCTCTTCAGAAGGGCGAGAAAATGCAAAAGAATTTATTTAGAAACAGCCCCTAGAGCCTTTCAGAAAAAAACATTAAATTTTTTATTCTAATAATAAAGGACGTTTATTATGGCAATATATATATCTGGCTCCCTCGCCTTCGACCGCATTATGGCTTTCAAGGGCAATTTTCAAGAAAGCATCATTCCTGATAAACTACATGCGCTGAGTATCAGCTTCATGGTTGACCGCATGGAAGAACAATTCGGCGGCTGCGCCGGAAATATCGCCTACACTCTGGCACTCATCGGTGAAAAACCCTACATCCTCGCCTCCGCAGGCCGCGACTTTGCCTCCTACGCCAAGCACCTCGAAGCACTCGGACTGCCCCTTGATGGCATCGTCCAAGACGACGAACTCTTCACAGCCCTGTGCTACATCACCACAGATACGCTCAACAACCAAATTACAGGCTTCTATCCCGGCGCCATGTCCTTGCCTTGTCGATACAGCTATCCGCATCTCAACGACGAAAAAGACATAGCCATTGTCTCCCCCGGCAACCTCAACGACATGCGTGCTTTGCCTGAATATTACAAAAGTAAGAACATCCGATACATATATGACCCCGGTCAGCAGCTCCCCGTCCTCAGCGCAGAAAACCTCCTGCAAGGCATAGAAGGCTCCTTCGGCCTCACCATCAATGACTATGAACTTGAAATGATTTGCCAAAAAACAGGCAAAACACAAGCAGAAATTGAAGGCATGACACAGCACTGCATAACCACCTATGGCGAAAAAGGCGCGTCCGTCACACACCAAGGCGAACGCACAGACATCGCCGCCGTCACAGTCCCACAAGTCGTCGATCCCACAGGCGCCGGCGACGCACACCGCGCAGGACTCCTCAAAGGACTCCACATGGGGCTAGACATCATCAAAGCCGCACACATCGCCTCCACCTGCGCAAGTTTTGCCATTGAGAAATGCGGCACGCAAATACATCATATCACAAAGGAAGCATTCAACGCCCGCTATGCCAGTCAGTTCGGCGCGCCGCATGCGGATTTGTGGTAGTTTTTTTGGTTTTTTTTGTGGTGGGAGAACTTTTTTTGGAAAAAAACTTCTCCCCCCTCTCAAAAAAACGTCTGTTTAACATGGAAAGCAGTGCAGATTCTGTTGCGTGGACTGATGGCAAGGAGAAATTATGAAACACGTCAAAGAAGGTATGTATGACGTTCATGGACACACAATGCATGTGCGTTGTGTTGAAGAACTTTCTGAAGAAGAACACGCAGAAGACGCATTACTCCAAGAGATGGTGCGCAAAAAAATAGCACGCATGCAAGAAGCCGGCATCAAGATAGCAAACTATGACCTCGAAGCACGCCAAGTATATTTTGAATAAAGGCAAATCTATCGCACAATAAAACACCACCCTCCTATCGTCTATGACGTAGAGCATGAGTATGAAAGATATAATACAGCCCGAAATACGTGTCTACGCAGGCCCAAACGGTTCTGGCAAAAGCACCATTACCAGAGCAGACTATATCCTTGGCACATACATCAATGCAGATGAAATTAAAAAAAACTTTCGTATGTCAGACCTCGCCGCCGCACAGCTTGCTACAAAAATTCGTGAGGAAAAACTTGCGGCAAAAGAATCATTTACTTTTGAAACTGTTATGTCTACGGAAAGAAACGTTTTACTGTTAGAACGAGCAAAACAGAGAGGCTACTTTATTCGATGTATCTTTCTAGTGACAACCGATCCGGAAATCAATGTGGGGCGTGTTGTTGCCCGCACCGCGGATGGTGGGCACGATGTGCCCCATGATAAAATTCGTACACGATACTATCGCTCTTTAGCACTCTTGCCACGCTTGAGCATCGTGTGTGATAGACTAAATATTTATGATAACAGCCTCACAGAGCCGCAACGAATTTTAAAAAAGCGTGATGCTACTATTACAATCTATCCCAACTCCGTTTGGTCTGAGTACGATACCCTCGAGCTCATAACTCACGCAGAGGAAACACCCCATGCCTCAGAATGACACCGCAGAAAATACGCAGCAAGAATATGTCGAAAATGGCGTGCGCCTCGTGCGCCTCATACACCA
>CAYJGA010000406.1:0-2109 GCA_964369255.1 uncultured Desulfovibrionaceae bacterium | reverse complement strand
GATTGGGCAGAGCGTATCGGTTGGGAATCCTTCTTCAAGAAGACCGGCCTTGAGTTCACCCACCACTTGATTGATGACTTCCGCGATCCTGCTTACTACACCTGGCGTCAAAGCACCCAGTTCAAGTTCTAAGCTAATTCGCTAATTATTTTGGGTTGGCATAATCACTGTGCTTATGCCAACCCATATACCCCACCCCCCGCTGCGTATAGCTGACGTATGGGTACATCACGAGGCCTTAGCAGCATTAAGGAGAGAATATGAGCACTGAAAAAGATATCGTTGTAGAATTTTTGCAAAGCAAGACTGGCAAATCCAAGTTCTACTTCCAAGATTTCTTGCCTCTTTTTGAAGGCAAAGGCCCCCGTGAAGTGAAAAAAGTCCTCACGAAGCTTGTGAACGAAGAAGTGTTGGAATTCTGGTCTTCCGGTTCCACCACCATGTACGGCCTCAAGGGCGCTGGCAAGCAGTCCCAAGCTGAGGGTGAAGAATAGTCTTAGGACGATTTTTTACGGACGCCGTGTGCTCTGGCGCAACGGCACCCATTTTCTGCGTCTAAGCAGAGTCAAAGGGGCAAAGGATTTCCTTCGCTCCTTTTTCTTTGCAGGCATACGTTTAATGCCTTTTTGTACTTTGACAAATGCAGACTCATATTGCGAGGCGTGTGTATATATCAATGAATACTGTCTCTTTCTCAGAAACAGCACTCCTTGTCAGAGAACAAATATTTGAGTTCATAAAGATTTTCATTTCTACTGCGTAAGGAATATCATGCACATTCCGCGAATTATCATAAGTGCCATCCGAGGCGGTGCGGGCAAGAGCCTGCTCTCCTTGGGACTGTGTCGCGCACTCCTGCAAAAGGGCTTGGCTATCAAAGCGTATAAAAAAGGGCCGGACTATATTGACGCGCACTGGCTTTCCCGCGCAAGCGCGGCGCCGTGCACAAATTTAGACCCCTTTTTCTTAAGCCATGAAGCCCTGCGGAATTTGTGCGCGCATGCGTGGAGCAGCACTGTAAACGACCAATATGACATAGCAATCATAGAGGGAAACCGTGGACTCTTTGACGGGCAGGACGTGGACGGGAGCTGTTCTACAGCGGAGCTTGCTCGCATCTTGGATGCGCCCATCATCCTTTCCCTTGATGTGACAAAAAGTACGCGTACAACGGCGGCCATTGTTCATGGATTGCAAACATTTGAAGAAGGTATTCGCATTGGCGGCGTTGTGCTCAATCAAGTGGGTTCCTCGCGCCATGAGAGTATTGTACGTCAAAGTATAGAGCGCTATACGGATGTGCCTGTGCTTGGTGCCTTGCCTCGACTGAAGGAAAACCCCTTGCCTGAGCGTCACATGGGTTTGTGCTCTGCGCACGGTGCGGACGCTGTGTATGAGCATGAGTCCGAGGCGCTTATCCAGAAGGCACTGGATGCGCTTGGCATATTTATATCCGAGAACTGCGACCTTGAAGCCATAAGCAGTCTCGCACAATCTGCATCGACGTTTCCATCGAGCAGAGTTTTTTGGCCGGATGTGACAGTCAAGAGCAGCGCTGTCCCCATTGGCTATGTCCACGATGTGGCTTTGTGGTTTTACTACGAAGAAAACCTTGAGGCATTGCGCCGCGCGGGAGCGGAGCTGGTGCCTCTGTCTCTTTTAGACCCTGCGCCGTGGCCTGAGGACATTCGTGGTCTTTACTTAGGCGGTGGCTTTCCTGAAGAGTATTTAAGCGCTTTGTCTGCGTCGCCGCATATGGAAGCAATACGCTCTCTTTCCCACAAGAATGTTCCCATTTATGCGGAATGTGGTGGATTTATGGTTTTATCAGAGGCAGTAGTTCGACAAGGACGAGAGTGGCAGATGGCGGGTGTCTTCCCTGCTCATGCTGTTTTTCATGAGAGACCACAAGGCCTTGGTTATGTGCGTGCGCGCGTGTCGCATAAAAATCCTTTTCATCCTGTAGGAGCGGACATTGTGGGGCATGAGTTTCATTATTCGTGCTGCGTGCCGCAGAAGACTTTGTCGCCAACGCTGTGCCTTGCAAAGGGCAAGGGGATGGGCATTGCGTTGCATGAAAAAGGCATGGGGGACGGCTTGTGTGTTCGT
>CAYJGA010000405.1:0-2110 GCA_964369255.1 uncultured Desulfovibrionaceae bacterium | reverse complement strand
GCGCCCTACTTGCCGGAAGGCATGCAGTGGCTTGTGCCACATTTCACACTGGGCATGACGCTCCTGCTTGGCATGCTCATGGTGAGTCGTGTCAGATACTATTCCTTCAAAGAATACACATTCTTACGCCTTCACCCCTTTGGCTCCATGGTCACAGTGCTCTTGCTCTTTGCCCTCATTATCACCATGCCAAAGCTCCTTGGCTTCCTTGTAGCTATGGGCTACATCATCTGCGGATTTGTGTATACATTTTTTATACTTCCACGTCGCAACCGGGAACTCCTACGTGGTCTCACCCTAGACGGGGAGTAGGCACACGAAAAGCATCCGGTTCTGCTAAGAGCACCCTGCTCCCCTCATCAATTTTCGCCTCTTAAATCACACCGAAAGGGTTACTATCCCCTACTCTGCCCTATTTTATTGTACAATTGCGCTGTTCACACAACAGCGACACAAGGAGAATATATGTCTGATCGTATTTATTTTTTCGATACCACCTTGCGCGACGGCGAACAATCCCCCGGCGCCACCATGAACCTCGCCGAAAAATTGCGCTTGGCACGCCAGCTTGAAATTGTCGGCGTGGATGTCATGGAAGCCGGATTTCCCGCCGCAAGCCCCGGCGATTTCGAGGCCGTCAAAGCCATTGCCGCACAAACGCGTAATGTCCAAGTCGCCGGACTGTGCCGCGCCACACTCGGCGATATCGACGCCTGCTGGGACGCCATCAAGGACGCAGAAGCGCCGCGCATACACACCTTTGTCTCCACCTCCCCACTCCACATGCAACACAAATTGCGCAAATCCCCCGACGCAGTCCTTGAAATGGCTGTGGCAGGCGTCAAACGCGCCGCCTCCTATACCTCAAATGTGGAATTTTCCGCAGAAGACGCCTCCCGCTCTGAATGGGACTTCCTCTGCAAAATTACAGAGGCCGCCATCAACGCAGGCGCCACTGTCATCAACCTGCCCGACACCGTCGGCTACGCCCAACCCGAAGAATACGCTGCACTCGTGCGATATGTCATGGAACACACACCCAACAGCCACAAAGCCACCTTCAGCGTCCACTGCCACAATGACCTCGGCCTCGCCGTTGCCAACACACTCGCCGCCGTGGGCGCAGGTGCCCGTCAAGTGGAAGTCACCCTCGGCGGCATCGGCGAACGCGCAGGCAACGCTGCACTCGAAGAAGTCGCCATGGCTCTGCGCGTGCGACACGACTACTTCAAGCTTCAAAACAATATCACCACAGAGCAGCTCTTCCCCGCATGCCGCATGCTCTATATGACCATCGGACAACCGATACCACCCAACAAGGCCATCATCGGCGGCAATGCCTTTGCCCACGAGTCCGGCATCCACCAAGACGGGATGCTCAAGCATCGTGAGACATACGAAATCATGACGCCGCAGTCTGTGGGGCGTGCGCAAACAGACCTTGTGCTCGGCAAGCATTCCGGTCGTAATGCGGTGACAAACAAGCTTGAATCCCTCGGTTATAACCTCGACGAGGCGCAAGTCAACGTCGTTTTTGCCGCTGTCAAGAACCTTGCGGACATGAAGAAAGAAATCCACGACGAAGACCTCGTTGCCCTCGTGCTTGAAGAAATTTATCGTCTCCCCGATCGTTATCGTTTGCGTCATGCCAGCATTAACAGTTCTTCCACGCAGGACATTCCTCCCACCGCCGCGGTGGTCATGGAAATTGACGGGGAGGAAAAGCGCAGCGCCGCCTTTGGAGTTGGCCCCGTGGACGCGCTCTTCAACGCCGTCAACCAGCTTGTGGGCATGGCACCGGAAATTCAGCGATACGCCGTCAACGCCATCACCGGCGGTTCCGACGCGCAAGGCGAGGTCACCGTGCGCATCTGCGACACAGCCACAAACATCTGCGCCGTCGGGCGCGGCGCTCATCCCGACATCACAGTCTCCAGCGCGCGCGCCTATGTCAACGCCCTCAACAGGCTTATGAAGAAGGCTTCAGGTGCTTAAAGATGGCACTCTAATTTTGTTTTTTTGAAAGGGGTTTAGGGGAAAGCTTTTTTTGTTTTTGTTTTTTATTTTTATTTTTTTGTTTAAGTTTTTTTCTTGGGGGGAAACTTTTTTT
>CAYJGA010000404.1:0-2125 GCA_964369255.1 uncultured Desulfovibrionaceae bacterium | reverse complement strand
TTTTTTTGAAAGGAGTTTGGGGAAAACTTTTTTCAAAAAAAACAAATATAAGGGGCTATATTCTATCACATAAAGCTGTTTCTAAAAAACGCTCCAGCGCTTCATCCATTTGCTGGATGTAGTTGGCAAGGGGAGCGTCGGTCGTGCACTGCCCGCAGCGCAAAATCACCTTGCGTCACGTTTTCACGACAACAAGAGGCGTTTGGCATTGTTCACAAGGGATAGTTGTTTGCACTTGACGCGAGGCTGAAAAGGAAGGGCGGGGAAAATACATGTTCATCATATTTCTCATGACTCCTGTTTGTTATTGTCTGTGATTGTTACCTGTTTTGACGACAGCCCCTATGCAAGGAAATAATAACAAAGGGTGACGCATATCATGCTCACAGCCCGCGCACCTTGGTTTGTCAGCACCAGCTGTAAAGCCGCCGCAGGTTGGAAGAAGCCTGCGTAAGAGGGGAGCTGATGGCGTATGGCACGCATGGGCGTTGAAAGTACATTCCCTATAAGCAGCGCAAGCACCACCTCTTTGTCTGTGAGCGCGCCCATGTGGAAGGCTGCGCCCGCCGCAGACAAAGCCGCACCTAACTCCGCCGCAAGATGCAAGGCAATCACACCCATAGCCTCCGGCGGAAGGAAGGTAATGGCATTCTCGGCAAGCCAGATTTCTATGTCCGTAAACATTCCGTTGACTTGCAAGAAATAGATGAGGATGTATATGGGAATCGTGAAATAGATTATTTTAGGCACCCTCTTCCGAAAGCGCGCCAATGCCTTTTGCATGACCTGCGACCATACAAGAGGTGTGTCGTCCAAGAGGCAGGTTACACAGCCCTCCGGCGGGCGGGCGAGCATACATCGTGCCACCACCACAGTCCCTAAGGTACGCATGAAAGCAGCGCCAAGGGTCAGCCCCACGTACACGACCGCAGGAAAACCCAACACCGGAAAAAGCATAAAGAAAATGCTCGGCGTATGCGCAAGATATGCAGGTAAACTATTGAACAAGTTCGACAAGACAAGTTCCTTCTTGTCCAATGTTCGCTTTTCGTAATGCTCTGCCAAGAGGCCGTTGGCTGTCGCTGCGGAAAAGAAGGCCGTGGAGAAGGCCGCCGCCGTCACATGCCCCAAGTGCGCCGCGCGCGCCAAGGGCGATGCCAGCCGTGCAAGATGACGCGTCCAGCGCAAGCCTTCCAACACATTGGCCACAAGCAAGCCTATGGTCAAACCTAGTAAGATACGACACAAAGGCCACGCGAAGCCCTCCCAAAAGCCCTCTAATAAGACGGGCGCGGCGCTGCTTTGAATAAAATCTGTCATTATAACATCTTTGACGCATTAGTCAGTCATAAATTCCGAACGGAACTTGACCCCTGTGGGCAATTCTTCATCCGGTGGCAGGTTGCGTCCGCCGGCGGCAGTGCGGGCGAGGACGTCGCAACGCTCATTTTCTGTATGACCTGCATGCCCGCGCACCCAATGAAAGGCTATTTTATGGGTAAAGAGAAAAGGCCATATGGCCTGCCAAAGGTCCTTGTTTTTCACAGGCTGCTTGTCGGGCTTGACCCAATTCTTTTTTTGCCAGCCATAAATCCAACGCTTTTCGATGGCATTGCACACATACTGCGAGTCCGTATAGATGTCCACCTTGCACGGCTCTTTGAGGACGGCGAGCCCTTCGAGGACGGCGCGCATTTCCATGCGGTTGTTGGTGGTGGAGGCGAAGGCGCCGGAGAGTTCGCGCTCGTGCTCTGTGCCGACGAGGCGCACGATGGCTGCCCAGCCGCCGGGGCCGGGGTTGCCAAGGCAAGAGCCGTCTGTAAATAAATGTACGTGTTTCATGCTTTTTTTACTCTTCCTAAAAGTTATCCCACAGGGATTGAAGGGCGGTGTCGAGGCAGCGCGTCATGTGGGCGCTGTCGATATGCGTCCTGTTCGCCTGCATCTCGTCTCCTGTGTTGTGGGAGCCATTCACAGGGGCGCTGACAGGCTTGCTTACAGGCTCGCTGGCAGATTCCACAGTGGTGTTGACGGCGAACCTGTCAGTGGGGCGCACGATGGGTTCTGTGTGCGTGTCTGCGTTCATGTCTGGGGCAGTTTCTGCGTTCGCCTCATGAGTGATCAC
>CAYJGA010000403.1:0-2140 GCA_964369255.1 uncultured Desulfovibrionaceae bacterium | reverse complement strand
TCGCGCAGGATGAAGCTTGTGTCCCACATGGTGATGGCAATGGGGGCGGCGTCAAGCATGGCGCGCGTGCTTTCATGGACTTTGGCAAAATCGTGGGCGTGTCCGCTCATGCGGGAAAGGTCTTGTGTGTATCCAAGGACGCATTCTTCATCAAGGTGCGTGATGCGGCATAGGGTGACTTCGCAGGGAAATATTTTTCCGTTGACATCTTGGTGGAGCCATTTGAACTTGCAAAAACCTTCTTCAAAGGTTTTTTGCAAGTATTCTCGCATGAGTTCTCCGGAATTTCTGCCCATTTGCGTCTTCGGGCAGAGGGTGAAGAATTTCTGCTCAAATTCTTCTCTGTCTGCCACGCCAAAGGCGGTGGTGGCTTCTGTGCTGCAATCCACCAGCTCCAAGTCCTTTGACCAGATGTGCATAATGAGCGGCAAGCCTTCGAGCATGTCGGTGTCTACTTCGTGCTCTGCGTGGAGCGCGGGATGTATGGCGCTATTGGCTTGGTCAATAATATAGTCGAGGTGTGCGCTGGCTTCCGCTTCTTGGCTTGTCGCTATTTTTGCGCCGTCTACCATATGGAGGAAGAAGCAGTTGACACAATTTTCACCCGCTTCAGGATTGGCGATGAGGGACATGTGTGTTGCAATGTTTTTGCCTGTAAATGTGGTGAGTGTCCACGGATGCTGATAGTGCCCTTCTTCAAGAGCGATATGAATGAGCTTCTGGAGCGCTTCCGCTGAGCAGAGGCCGTATGGTTGGAGTTCAGGCATGATGTTTGTGGCGCGCAGGCTGTCTTGGTCGACGCTTGCGCTGTCAAATTCCACATAGGCGGCAAAGGCAGCATTAAAGTAGACATTCTCAAGATTGCTGTTAAGGCAAATCATGGGAATGGGCATGGTATCAATCATACTATGCGCCATGGATGATGGCAGGGTCTCGGACGTTGATGATGCCGCGGGGGAGGACACTTGGGCAGGAACAGACTCTTGAGACATGTTACACCTCATAAATATTATGTAGTCTTTTCTTGCCCTCGCCTTTGAGCATCACGTTCCGCAGTAAGGCGCAGGGAAATACACAAGAAAACACTACCATTGAGCAACAGGCTGTTCAAAAATTGCTTTAGCCTAAAAGGCGCAGTCATGATAGAAATTCAAGCTATACCCATTTATAATATCTGCGCAACATATCTCATCGTATAAACCACTAAGGCTCTTGAACTTTATACCAAGGCACTGGGAGGCAATTTTAAATACAGTTCTCCACAGTCCTTTCTAACAAATGTGTACAATCGTGTCAAGTGTCTGCTAACAATTTGAAACTAAAGAAAAAACCTTCGTTTTGGGATGTCACATAAAAAAAATATTGAAAAAGGACTAAAGTTTTTTGGGTATTCATGAGGCGCTTACACAATCGCCCTCAAATTATCCACCAGCGGCGCCTTGCCTTTTGCTCCTGTTTGCGGCATTATGGTCATGGTGCTAGTAACACCTCACACACCGGACGAGTCGTGGTTGTAACCACGGGGTCGCTCCTTCCTGCATTCCTGCCGGCAATGCGACTCTACAGTTGCGTCTACGGTCGGGAGTGTGAGGATATACAAGACCCTCTTTCACAAGAGGGAAATAACTCCGCCGTTCTGTCTGGTGTCGGTTACTAGCTCCCGGCTTCGCCCTGTTTTCTCTCTGTCCATATGTGGGCGATGTCATGCTTTTATCATAAAAAAGGAGCTGTCATCATGTCAAACGAACCACGCCGGACTACGTATATCCATCGCCTTTCTGCCTCTGCCCATCTGTCCGACCATGCTTTTTTTCGCCTCTATTTCGTGGCAAACTGTTCTACGCCCAAGGAGCTTGCGGCCTTTCTTGGTGTACACGTCAAGGATGTCATCCGCGTACAGAAAGAAGCACGCAAGGGCGGCGACATTCCTGCCCAGTGGTTGCTTATAACTCTTCGCAAAAAAAGTGTCCATCCGGATTGGATTGTATCGGGCTATGGGTCGGTGGATTGGGTGCGTGTTTTTGAAGCTGAGACGGACGCCCATGGCAAGTGCATACACAACAACACTATTCAAGGCAGCACAGTACAGTATGAGGACATGTCGCCTGTGTTTGAGTCTGCACACGACCGAGACGCCCTA
>CAYJGA010000402.1:0-2146 GCA_964369255.1 uncultured Desulfovibrionaceae bacterium | reverse complement strand
CACTTTCAAGCTCTGCAAGGATTTCCCGCGCTCTTTGCACGACGGGCATGGGGACACCGGCAAGGCGTGCTACTTCCACACCATAACTTCGATCGGACGGGCCGGGCATGAGGCGGTGAAGAAAAATGACCTGTCCGCCGTGCTCGCAAATGGCAATATTCATCGTAAAAACGCGAGCAAGGGCGCCTTCAAGAGCTGTCAATTCATGATAGTGCGTGGCAAAGAGCGTTCTGATGGTGCCATGAGCGCGTTTGCAAAGGTCTTCAACCACAGCCCAAGCAAGGGCGAGGCCGTCGTAGGTGCTCGTTCCACGTCCGATTTCATCGAGAATAACAAGGCTTTTCTTCGTGGATTGACGCAAAATGCGGGCAGTTTCCATCATTTCCACCATGAAGGTACTCTGACCGCCTGCGAGATTGTCAGAGGCTCCCACACGGGAAAAAATCCTGTCCACTGTCCCCATCCGCACAAGACTTGCGGGCACATAGGAACCCATTTGTGCCAAGAGGCATATGATGGCAGTTTGTCGCAGGATTGTAGATTTGCCTGCCATGTTGGGACCTGTCAGCAGACAAAGGCGACGGTTTTCGTCAAATGAAAAGTTATTGGCGACAAAGTTTGCGCTTCCGATGATGGCTTCAACGACAGGATGACGCCCTTCGCGGATGTAGAGGTCGTGCCCTTCTTCAAACTGCGGCGCAGACCATGCATGTTCTTGTGCGACGTGCGCGAGGCATTGCCAGTAGTCGAGTTGGGCGATGCAACACGCGCTGAAAATGAGTCTTTGTCGCTCCAATGTGATTTTTTCGCGTATTTCTTGAAAAAGCTCATATTCTAAGGTTTTGCGTTTGTCTGCCGCTTGCATGATTTGTTCTTCAAGTTCTTTGAGGCGTTCGGTGGTGAAGCGTTCTGCGTTGGCAAGGGTTTGCCTGCGAGTGAAGTGTTCCGGAATATCACCGCTGTGAGCGGCTCTTGAAAGTTCAAAATAATACCCAAAGACGCGGTTGAAGCCGAGTTTGAGCTTGGGCAAGCCTGTAGCACTTAGTTCTTCTGCGAGCATTTCTTGAAGTTTTTGTTCTCCGTGCTCCACAAGGTCTAAAAGTGTATCGAGTTCAGCATGATAGCCTTGCTTAAAAAGGCCGCCGTCGGTGATGGTATTGGGCGGCGACTCCACAAAGGCGTCGTTCAAAAGTGTGGCGCAATCTTCTAGGCTGTCCCAATGTTGCAGAAGCTTTGCGAGGCCTGTGGGGAGTGTGTCGGCGTGCGCTTGTAATGGGGCAATCACATGGGGAAGCGCGGCGAGGCTGCTACGCAGGGCAGTATAATCACGCGGCATGGCGCGTCCGAGGTGTATGCGTGTCGAAATGCGTTCAAGGTCGAGGATGTCTTTGAGGGCTTCGCGAAGATTGTGCACGACGTCACTGTGCTGATAGAAAAAGGTGACGGCGTCTTGATGCTGCATAATATCGTTGATTTCGCGCCACGGATGGCGCAAGCGTTCCTCTAAAAGGCGTCCTCCCATGGGGCTGAGGCAATGATCCAAGATATGCCAGAGGGTGCCCTTGCCTTTGCGACCGTTGAGGCGCACAAAAATTTCGAGGTTGCGCTCTGTGAGTTCGTCGATGAGGAGGTGTCTGCTTAAATCGAGGGGGGTGAATGGTTGGAGATGGCGGATGTCGCAGCGCTGTATTTGTTGTAAATAGATGAGAAGCGCGCCACAGGCGCGCACAAGTTCCGGCTTATTATGCAGGCCGAGGGCTGCCAGTTCTTGAACGCCTTGCGCTTCTTGGATGAGGCGCTCGGCGGTGTTTTGCTCAAAGTGACTGCGTGCGGGGACGCGGATGACTTGTACGCCTTCAAGCAAGACCCCCTTGGGGATGTCGATGGAGTCGGGAAGGAGGATTTCGCGCGGGGCAATTTTTTGTACCCATTGCCAGAGTTCGGCGCTTTTTTTGTTGGCAAGGCCTGTCCATGTGCCTGTGGAAACATCCATAAAGGCAAATGCGCCGCCTTCTGTGTCGCTCTTTGTATTGCCCTTTGCGTTGCCCTTTGTATCATCTGCGAGGTAGAGGGCGGCGAGGTAGTTATGTTCTTTGGCGTGGAGGTTGTCGTCTTCGACGACGGTGCCGGGCGTCAAGACTTGTGT
>CAYJGA010000401.1:0-2163 GCA_964369255.1 uncultured Desulfovibrionaceae bacterium | reverse complement strand
TTTTTTTTCCTAAAAAAAGTTTCCCCCCAAGAAAAAAACTTAAAAAAATAAAAAACAAAAAAAGCTTTTCCCTAAAACCCCTTCAAAAAAACCAACTACACGGAAGCGGCCTCGTAGCCTGCGGCTAATGCCTTCGCATTCTTCGGAATAAGCTTTGCATAGTGGGCGGAGACTGTACGGTTGAGCGCGTCTTGCACGGCTTCGAGTGGCAGCGCTTGCGTCGCTTTGAGCCACGCGCCAAGGGCCACCATGTTGGCCATCTTCACAGAACCAAGCTCGTGCGCCATGTCGTTCACGGGTACGCAGTAGCTTTTCTTGGTGGTGTCGAGAGTGCCTTCGACGGTCACATCAATGAGGGAACTGTTGACAATTTGTACGCCTCCGGATTGAAGACGCGGCTGGAACTTATGGAGCGAAGGCACATTGAGCACGATGATGGACTGCGGATGACGCACGAGAGGGGAGCCGATGGGTTCTTCGCCTAAGACCACTGTGCAGTTGGCTGTCCCGCCGCGCATCTCTGCGCCGTAAACAGGAATAAATGTCACATTGAGGCCGCATTCCATGCCAGCCTGCGCCAACAAATTGCCTATGAGCATGACGCCCTGTCCGCCAAAGCCCGCGATGATAACATCGTGATATTTTGGTGCGTTGTTATTGTCTTTCACGGGCTTCCTCTCTTATATCCTTATAGACACCCAAGGGAAATTGGGGAATCATGGCAGAGCCGATGTGCGCGTTGGCGCTGATGGGATCCATATGCCAGTTTGTGGGACAACCGCACAAAAGCTCTACAAAACTGTAGCCAAGGTTCTCTTTTTGCACTTCAAATGCTGTGCGGATGGCTTTTTTTGCCGCCAAAATATGCTTGACACTGTCAAGAGCGCAGCGCGAGGCGTACACAACGCCGTCCAATTGCGCCATGATTTCCGTCATGCGGATGGGGCCGCCTTCCGTACTCATATTACGCCCCTTGGGCGAGGTGGTCGTCTTTTGACCGAGGAGGGTGGTGGGCGCCATTTGTCCGCCTGTCATCCCATAGACGGTGTTGTTCACAAAGAAGACAGTGATACGCTCGCCGCGGTTGGCAGCGTGGATGGCCTCCGCGATGCCGATGGAACCCATGTCGCCGTCGCCCTGATAGGCGAAGACAAAGCGGTCGGGACGCGCACGCTTGACACCCGTAGCCACGGCGGACGCGCGCCCGTGGGGCGCTTCAATGCAATCAAGCTGCATATAGTCATAAATAAAGGCCGAACAGCCCACAGATGGCACCAAAATAGTCTGGGGCGCCACATCCATTTCATGCAGAACTTCCGTAATAAGACGGTGCGCTATGCCATGGTGACAGCCCGGGCAATAGTGCGTGGCCTTGGGGGCTTGGACGGGGTTTGCGGTGAAAACAAGCGTTTCCCCTTCGCGCGGGGTCATTGATATGTCGCTCATATTATATGTCCTTTGTGAGAGCTGTCTTGATGCTGTCGAGCACGTCGTCCGCGCTGATGAAGAGGCCGGGCATGATGCCCTTCCACATGACAGTGCAGTCCTTGTCCATAAGAGCAAGGCGCACATCTTCCACCATTTGCCCAAGGTTTTGCTCAAGCACGAGGAAACGCGTGCACGAAAGGCTTTGCAGGGTGACATCATCGAAGGGGAAGAGCGTCAAAGGACGCACAAGACCAACCTTATGGCCTTCTGCACGCAAGGTGCGCACGACGCTCTCTGCTATGCGCCCCACGGAGCCGTAGGCGACGAGAACAAGCTCTGCGTCGTCGCAGTGCAAGAGCTTGCTGCGCAGCTCTGCACGCATGGCTTCGTACTTCTTTGCCAAAAGTTCGTTGCGTGCGGCAAGGGCGCCTTCTGCCAAGTAGACGGATTTTAAAAGACGCGGTGTGCTCTCGCTTCTGCTCCCGTAACCTTCCACGCGCCAATCGTCGATGACATTGCCGCCTTGTTCGGCATAGTGGGCGACGCCCTTCCAATCTGCCGGCGCTTGACGAAGCACGGGTTCCTTAATCTGCCCCACAATGGCGTCGCCCAGCACAATGACTGGATTGCGATACTTGAAAGCAAGGGCGAAGGCGTCAAACATCATGTCATAGCATTCTTGCGCTGTGGCAGGCGCGAGGACGAGGGAGCGGTGGTCGCCGTGTCCGCCGCCCT
>CAYJGA010000400.1:0-2165 GCA_964369255.1 uncultured Desulfovibrionaceae bacterium | reverse complement strand
CGTCGTCCACCAAGATAATCATTTTTCCTTGGCGTATTTCCTCAATGGCTTCTTCTGTCGTGCAAAGTGGCATAACTTTCCTCTTTTTATGAAATAAAACCGTGCTTATGAAGGAGTTCTTCTGTGACGGTGCTTGTGCGTGGAGCCTGTCCCTGTGTGTGTATCAAAAAGGGATTGAGCATATGGCGCACGTATTTACCAATAATATCCGTTTCCATATTGACTTGCGCGCCCACGCTCCATGTGGCCACGGTGGTCACCGACCATGTTTCGGGGATGACATTCACTGTCAAGTGGGCTGCGCCGCAGTCGTTGACAGTGAGGCTTATTCCGTCGAGAGTGACGGAGCCTTTGGCAATGACTTCGGGGCTGTACTGTTCCGGAAAGGCAAGACGGATGATGCGGGATTGTCCTGCTTGCTCCACAGACTGAACGCTGGCAAGGCAGTCCACATGCCCACTCACGATATGCCCGCCGAGACGGTCGCCCACGGCGAGGGCGCGTTCCACATTCACATGGCTGCCTGTGTGCAAAAGGCCGAGGTTTGTGCGTTCCATGGTTTCTGCGGAGGCGTAGGCGTGAAAAATATTGTCTTGCCCGCTTTCTACAGTGAGGCAAACGCCGTTTATGGCGATGGATTCACCGACAACAATGTGCGACAACGGAAAGAGGGTGCGGACGGACAGACGGCGCTCCTTGCCCATATTTTGCACGGCGTGCACCTGTCCTTGACCGTGAATAATGCCTGTAAACATGGGGTGCTATTCTCCTGCTGAGGCCTTTTCGTCTTGTTGGGACACGGCGCTTCGGGTGGGTCGTAAGGTGAGGTGTAAATCCGCGCCGCAGGGTTTGTACTTTGTCATGCGTAGCTGAAGGGCGTCTGTCATTTGCAAGGGATTTCTGCCATGGAAGGCAGGTCGTGCTTCGTCGTCACCGAGGACGCACGGCGCCATATGGAGGAGAAATTCGTCCACAAGACCTTCTTCGAGGAGGCTTAAAGCGAGTTTTCCGCCCCCTTCGCACAGCACATAGGGGCATTCTAGCTCTGTGCGCAGGCGCTCAAGGAGGGTGTGGAGTGAGGGGAGTCGGACGCTTGTGCCCGAAGGGCGTTCCGACCAGACGCGTACTCCCATGCCTTGCAGGGTTTTCGATGTGGGGGAGGCTGCCGCCGCCGGAGTGGTGAAGAATAATGTCTCGTGTGGCCTGTTTTGGAGGAGGTAGGCGTCGCTTCCCATGGGGAGGCGGGAGGTGACCACACAGGCAAGGGGCTGGACATCTTCAGCGATGGGTGCACCGCCATTTGCAACAAGAGAAGCCTCGCTCAAGCGCGCGGTGAGATGCGGGTTATCGTCGCGAAATGTGCCGCCGCCCACCATGACAGCGCCGCCACAGCGAGCAATATTATGGCGCATGGTGTGGACAGTGGCGCGGGATTCTTTGCCGCTTATCCATTTGGAATGGCCTGTGCGTGTGGCTATGCGTCCGTCTAGTGTGGTAGCCATTTTCAAGATAACATAGGGTCTGTTTGTGGTGTTGTAGACAAGGAAATCGGCAATCACATCGGCGCACAGTTGTTCTTCGATGCCAAGCTCCACATGGATACCTTGGCTTTGCAAAAATTCGAGGCCGCCTGCTGCGATGGGGTTTTTATCGCGTACCCCAATGACCACATGCTTTATGCCCGCTTCGACGATGGCCTTTGTACAGGGAGGAGTTTTGCCTTGATGATGACAGGGTTCGAGGGTGACGACGAGGGTACATTCTGCGGGGTTGACGCCTCTTCGTGCGGCGTCTTCGAGGCAATCGACTTCTGCGTGTGCTGCGCCGTAGGCTTTATGCCAGCCGCCGGCAACGACACGACCATTGTGTACAAGGACAGCGCCAACCATGGGATTTGGATGCACTGCAAAACGCCCCCTTTCTGCCAATGCCACAGCATGGCGCATGGAAACCGCAAACGGATGCTCACTCACGCACTCTTTCTCCTTCATAAAGGGGGGGTGAGGGTATGCAGGGCTTTTCGAGTTGTTCTAAGACGACGCCCGCCTCACCGAGCATGGCAAGAGCCAGCTCATCGGGGTAAAATTCCACATAATAAATTTTATGGATGCCGCAATTTATCAGCATTTTACTACAGAGGACACAAGGGAACGTGGTGCAATAAA
>CAYJGA010000399.1:0-2169 GCA_964369255.1 uncultured Desulfovibrionaceae bacterium | reverse complement strand
GAGCACGTCGGGACGGTTGGTGGCAGCGATAAGGATGACGCCCTCGTTGGACTCAAAGCCGTCCATTTCCACCAAGAGCTGGTTGAGGGTTTGTTCGCGTTCATCATGTCCGCCCCCAAGCCCTGCGCCGCGCTTACGGCCAACAGCATCAATTTCGTCAATAAAGATAAGGCAAGGGGCATTTTTCTTCCCTTGTGTGAACAAATCACGCACACGCGATGCGCCCACACCCACAAACATTTCTACAAAATCCGAACCAGAGATGGAAAAGAAGGGCACACCCGCTTCCCCTGCCACAGCCCGTGCCAACAAGGTTTTACCCGTTCCGGGAGGGCCAACGAGCAAGACGCCCTTGGGAATACGACCGCCGAGGCGCGTAAATTTTCGAGGATTTGAAAGAAACTCAACAACTTCAGACAACTCATCCTTAGCTTCGTCAATACCGGCCACATCTTCAAAGGTGACACGACCTTGCTCTTGATTGAGCATACGCGCCCGCGAGCGTCCAAAGCTCATGGCTTTTCCGCCGCCCCCCTGCATTTGTCGCATAAAGAATATCCACACACCAATAAGCAGAAGCATCGGGAACCATGACACAAGCAAGGTCATATACCACGGCTGATCTTCCAAGGGTTCCGCTTTAATTGCCACTTTTTTTTCCATAAGACGGCTCACAAGGTCGGAGTCTGGCGGTGCATAGGTTTGTAGCTGCTTGCCGTCCACCGTGAAGCCTGTCAGGGTATTGCCTTGGATGAGCACTTCTATGATATTGCCACTGTCAACATCGCGTAAAAATTCCGTGTATGACGCTTGCTGTCCTGTCCCTTGTGGTTGCTGAAACATGTTGAAAAGCATCACCATGGCAAGGGCGATAATAACCCACAATGTCAGGTTGCGAGTAAACTGGTTCAAATTTGCCTCCGTAACACATGTCTTTCTAGACGTTTATATAGTAATATAAGGATGTTTCCGTGTATTTACAAAACATAACCCATGCCCATCTTGCATGTCAGCACAATGTAAGGCTCTTTTTGCCGTTTGACAATGGCATACAAGAAGTTTGTTAAAAAAAAGACAGGCGCAAGCAGGCGCCTCTCCTATTAATCTACTTGTATGTCATACTGGTCGAGTTTATCGGCGACAGCGCTCAAAAGCATAGCCATAGTGCCCGATAAGAGTGCTACAGCCTTTGCAGGAGCCCCCTGCAAATCTTCTATCCCGTAGACGCCCTTCAAAAACAGTTGGGGGCATTGCGTCGGCTCTTGTCGTGCGATGACATCCATATAGGGGGAAAAATAGGTGTCCACATAGGCTTTAGCCTCCGCCTTAGGAATGCCTCGATGTCCGAGAAGTGTTGTCGTTTGGCGTAAATAATCCACAAGGACGCTGTTCGGCGCGCACACCATAAGTCGCGACACCACAGACGCATGAACAAAGGCATACCACTGGCGACAAAAAAGCTCCTCCCCCTTCCTGCCACATTTCAAACCCATGTCCTCAAGCTGCTTCGCCAGCTGCAAAACCTGCTCGCGCTCTGTATTGATATAGAACAAAATACTTGCGCCTTCCACAGCCTGTGCGCGGCTCCATGTCTTTTGTGTCACTGTATATGCTCCTCTCAGATCAGGTCATTCTAATTTGTTTTTTTGAAAGGGGTTTGTTTAATTATGCAATCTGCGCGTTTGAATGAAAAACAAATCACAAGTCATCCTTTCTTATTTAAAACTTTGACACACTCTCAAGAGTATTTGACAAGTACTATTGAGAATGGTTCATACAGTTAGAATGACGTACCTCTCAGATTTGGATGAAGATTTTTTAGGGGCAGTGAAAAACACTTTACATTCTCGGGCATTCCTCCCCTATCCCCTCAAAAAATTCCCTATAACCGCGAGCGCGTAAAATACACGCGGGGCACATGGCACACCCATAACCCCAATCATAAAGATGTGTCCTGTCGCCGCTGTAGCATGTATGCGTGTCTTGTCGTATAACATCCACTAAGGCCATCCCCCCCAGCGATTGGGCAAGCGTCCATGTCTGCGCCTTCGTCAACCACATGAGCGGTGTATGTATGACATAATCCGCATCGAGTCCGCGATTGAGCGCCACTTGCATTGCCTTGATGCTATCGTCGCGACAATCCGGATAACCGGAGGAGTCCGTTTC
>CAYJGA010000398.1:0-2177 GCA_964369255.1 uncultured Desulfovibrionaceae bacterium | reverse complement strand
TCCTTTTCCACCTTGCCGGTGAAAATTGGACTGTGCCTAGCGAAGGCTGGGAAAATACCTCCCTCACCCTCTTTGCCGGCGACTGGGAAGGCTGTACGCAAAACGTCAAACGCGTCTACGACGCCGTTGACCGCTTGAAGCCGAAAATCGTTGTAGGCACCGAGTGCGGACACGCACACCGCGCCACTGTCATCGAAGGCCCTTACTGGGCAGGTCGCGAAGACGGCACACAGCCCACCCAATTCTTCCACTATGTGCAGTGGGTGGCCTACGCACTTCGCAACGGCAAGTTGAAAATCGACCCCGAAAGACGCATTCAAGTACCTTGCACCCTGCAAGACTCTTGTAACTATGTGCGTAACCACGGCCTTGGTCAGTATACCCGTGAAATCATGGGCTACATCGCCGCTCCCGGTACTTTCCGCGAGATGAGCGAAAACAAAGACCATAACTACTGCTGCGGTGGCGGCGGCGGCTTCAATGGTATCGGCAGGTATCGCAAGCAGCGCAACACTGCCCTCAAGCCAAAATTGGCACAAATTAAAGAGACAGGCGCAGAGCTTGTTGTGTGCCCCTGCCACAACTGCTGGGACGCTGTGCGTGATATGATGGAAGAGTTTGAAATCCACGACATCAAGTGGTCATTCCTCAAGCCTCTTCTCCTGAAGATGGTCATTATTCCTGACCATATTGAGCACAACGAAGTGTAATGCTCAACTAGTTTTTGGATATAATTGAGGCGAAACGTATGTTTCGCCTCTTTTTTTTTGCAGGCCGACTTCTCGCCTGTAAATTTCATTGACAGTATACATTGAAACTGTAAAACTCTCTGTCACTTTATATGTTATTTCAAAGAGGATTTTATGTCACAAGAAACATCATCGGCAACACTGCTTCCCACAGAAGTCGACGCGCAAATTGCGCATATAAAACGCGGCATTGCAGAGCTTATCGACGAGCAAGAACTGCGTAAAAAAATCGCCCGCGGCGCCCCCCTCACTGTCAAAGTCGGCTTTGACCCCACCGCACCCGACCTCCACCTCGGGCACACTGTCGTCATGCACAAAATGCGACACTTCCAAGAACTCGGACACAATATCGTCTTTCTTATCGGTGATTTCACAGGACTCATCGGCGACCCTTCGGGTCGCTCCGAAACGCGCCCTCCCCTCACCCGCGAGCAAGTCCTCGCCAATGCTGAAACCTACAAAAAGCAAGTATTCAAAATTCTTGATGCGGAAAAAACCACTGTTGACTTCAACTCCCGCTGGCTCGACGCCATGGGCGCCGCCGACTTCATCCGCCTCGCTTCCCGTTACACTGTAGCACGCATGCTCGAGCGCGACGACTTCGAAAAGCGCTATCATGAACAGCGGCCCATCTCCATCCACGAATTTCTCTACCCGCTCTGTCAGGGATACGACTCCGTCGCCCTCAAGGCAGACGTGGAAATGGGCGGCACCGACCAAAAATTCAACCTCCTCGTGGGGCGTCATCTTCAAGGCCAATATGGCATTGAGCCGCAATGCATCATCACCATGCCCCTCCTCGAAGGCACCGACGGCGTGCGCAAAATGAGTAAGTCCTATGGCAATTACATCGGCATCGACGAAAGCCCCAAGGATATTTTTGGCAAGGTCATGTCCATTTCCGACGAGCTTATGTGGCGCTTCTACGAGCTTCTCTCCAGCGAGACCCTCGAGAACATCGCACGCATCAAGGCCGACGTTGCCCAAGGCACCCTGCACCCCAAGACAGCAAAGGAAAATCTTGCCGAAGAAATGGTCACCCGCTATCACTCCCAAGTCGCTGCCAAGGAAGCGCGCCAAGGCTTCAACGCCGTCTTTGCCAGCGGCGCCATGCCAGAAGACACACCAGAACTCACATGCGCCCACGGCGACGACAGCGTCCCCGTCGCTTTTTTTGAAGCAGCAGGTCTCGTAAAATCCCGCGGCGACGCGCGCAGGCTCATAAAGCAAGGTTCCTTCCACATAAATAGGGAGCGCTGTGAAGACGCGCAAACACCGCTCGCGCCGGGCAGCTACGACATCCGTCTCGGCAAAAACCGCTTTTTACGGCTTATCGTCACAGCATCGTAGTAGTTTTTATTTTTTCTTGGGGGGAAACTTTTTTTTAGGGGCTGTTTCTAAATAAAGAGATTTTTTTGAAGGGGGTTT